>JASEIZ010000135.1 GCA_030017395.1 Desulfobacterales bacterium
CGGCGCACCTGCTGCGACGTGTCGCTATCACGGCGAGAGCGCCTGCGCTGCGCGTTAGCAATTAGCTTTTAGCTTATAAAAAACCAAACAGTTAACACATTCAGCTAAGAGCTAACAGCTAATGGCTAATAGCTTTATCCTGAACCTTTGAACCTTGAACCTCTGAACCCGTGAACGGTTACATTATACTTTAATTAAGCCAAAGCTCGATTCTCAATCAGGAACGGGTCGGAAATTGAAGCTCCCCGCCGCAAGCAGCAGGGAATGCGCTCGCTGTTCAGTTCAATATGGTTTTTACAATGATTACAGGCTTTGAAAAAATTGTAGAAGAACGCATCAAACAGGCTCAGAAAAATGGGGAGTTTGATAATCTGCCTGGTTCCGGCAAACCTTTGTTGTTTGAAAATGCCGGATGTGTTTCAGGAGAACTAAGCCTTGCCTATAAAATATTGAAAAATGCAGACTGCCTTCCTCCTGAACTTGAATTAAAAAAGGAAATAAAGAAAACTGAAGAGCTTCTGTCAGGCATGGAAGAAACCTCTGCAAAATATTGCGTATTAAAAAAACTGAACTTTTTGATTATGAAGCTGAATTCAATGCGGAACACGCCAATAATATTTGAAGTTCCTCAGCAATACGAAGCAAAACTTGTTCGACGGATTGAACCGCAAAACAGGCTTTATAAGTAACCAATGCTATTTAAGAAAAGAAAAGATGAAGACAGCCCTTTTAAAGGGGTCATGCTGGCCTATTTTATTCTCGTGCTTCATGTTCTTTTGTTTGCAGGCATTGGACTTATGGTTATTTTTTTCCGTGGCATTATTAATTATATGCTATGGATTCTTATAGGCGGCGGAGTAATAATAATTGCGGTAGCATATTATATTTACAGACGCATGAAAGAGGAAGGGAAGACTCTTAAAGAAACCTTAAGTTCCCCGATGTTTAGCGGAAGACCGGTTGAAGTAAGCGTTTTAGGAGGGCTGGCATCTTTCAAAATAGGCAGACCAAGCAACATACCGACACTGGGCTATGATCAATCAAAACAATTTTTGCAATTAGAGGACTCAAGCACTATGCGTATCAGAGAACTCACAGAGCTTGCCAATCTGTTTGAAAACAACCTGATTAGTCAGGACGAATATAATATAGCTAAACAGCAGGTATTCAAATCCTTTAACTCAGCCAATTCGTAATATGAAAAAACTAACCATTGCTCTTCTTTCCGGAGGTATTTCTTCTGAGCGCAAGATTTCGCTTTGCGGAGGGGACCACGTTTATGAGGCTCTGGACAAAGAAAAATACATTGTAATAAGATACGATCCAAAAACAGACCTTGACCGGTTGATGGCAGATGCAGCTAAAATCGATCTCGCTCTGATAATATTACACGGGCCTTTTGGCGAAGACGGCACGATTCAGGGGCTTCTCGAGCTTCTTGATATTCCATATCAGGGATCAGGGGTTCTTGGAAGCGCTATTGCAATGGACAAGCTTGTTTCAAAAAAGCTTTATGAACAATCCAACATCCCTGTTCCGTCATATATCGCAATCAATCAAAGCGACAAAATCAATCCTGAAGAATATGTTGATCAACTTGGCCTGCCCCTGGTAATCAAACCGGTCAGCAGCGGTTCAAGCATCGGGATGTCTTTGGTAAAATCAATAGGTTCAATTAAAAATGCCGTTGATACCGCCTTTGCTTTTGACGAAACAATCCTTATAGAAAAATATATCAAAGGCATTGAACTTACAGGCGCCGTTATCGGCAATGACAAGCTGGAGGTTTTTCCTGTTGTTGAAATCATACCTGATAAAGAACATGATTTTTTTGATTTCCATGCAAAATATACTGCCGGCATAACTCGAGAAATCTGCCCTGCCCGTATTGACGACAATCTGGCCGAGAAGGCTAAAACATATGCAAAAACGGCTCACCAGGCACTTGGCTGCAAAGGGTACAGCCGAACCGATATGATCCTCGACAACAAAGACATATATGTTCTTGAGACCAACACCATACCAGGCATGACAGAAACAAGCCTTTTGCCGTTGGCCGCAAAAACAGCGGGAATCAGTTTTGACCGACTTCTCGACAACTTGATAGAGCTTGGTATCGAAAGACATAAAAACAGCAGGCATTCTCATGATAATCAGAAAAAATAGAGAATTAAAACAGCAATACCATGAACTTTGCAGCAACGATGTTGTCATAGGAATTATATCATCAAACCAGCTGAAACCATATGTGCTTATCGACCTGATTGAAAGAGGGGTGCGCTGCTTCCCCTCCCCTCTCGCGCAAATCTTAAACAGCTCCAAAGTCGCCCAGGCCCTTGTTTTTAAGAAATGGATGCTACCTCATACATGCGTTATTAAGCGACGAATAGACCTGATTGAATCTATAAACCAATACAATAAAAACAATATAGGCGCTGTTATAACCAAGCAAAATCATTTGCACTGCGGTTTTGGAGTCAGGAAATGGGAAACGGTTGAAAGCCTTTATAGTTTCACAGCCATGTCGGAGACTTCATATCCCTTTGTTATGCAGCCGTTTCTGGAAAATTATATAGATGTGCGGATAATCATTGTCGGCGATTATGTCGAGGCTTATACCAGATATAATCCAAATAATTTCAGGATGAATATAGCAGCAGGAGGCAGTAGCTCTCCTTATAATCTGGATAAAGAAAAAGAGGAATTCAGCCGCGCCGTCATGAAACGCGGCAAGTTTCCATTTGCCCATATAGACCTGATGATAGCCGATAACAACAACTATTATCTTTCGGAAATAGCTTTAAACGGCGGCATTAAAGGGGCAAATATAAACAGGCAGGACCTCGATCAGATAAAACAGGATTTGCTGGAAAAACTCGCAAGTGCTTAAATAGGTGTAGTTTTTATTTTCACCACGAACACGAAGTAATTGAAGATAAAAAAATCCTTCGTGTTCTTCGTGGTGATTAATAATAAAATCACCTAAGTTAACGACACTGGTCTCTGTGGCAAAAGTTTTTGGAGGTATTATGAAAGTCTTAATAATCGGAAGCGGCGGCAGAGAACATGCCTTTGTCTGGAAAATTGCTCAAAGTCCGAAAGTAAAAAAAATATATTGTGCTCCCGGAAATGCGGGAATGCCCCCTGCGGCAACCTGCGTGCCGATCAGCGCAGAAGATATAAATAAACTTGTTTTGTTTGCAAAAGATAAAAAAATCGATCTCACAGTTGTCGGCCCGGAAGGGCCGCTTTCTGCAGGGATAGTTGACGTTTTTGAAGCAGAAGGCTTGAATATTTTCGGAGCGACAAAAAAAGCAGCCGAAATAGAATCCAGCAAATCTTTTGCAAAAATTTTGATGAATAAATATAAAATCCCGACCGCTGTCGGCCGGATATTTAACAGTTATAAAAAAGCCGAAAGCTATTTACGGAAAATGGGCGCCCCTGTTGTTGTAAAGGCTGACGGGCTTGCTGCAGGCAAGGGTGTGATTGTATGTGCGACAGTAGGTGAGGCGATAAGGGCGCTAAAAAAAATAATGATAAAGAAAGATTTTGGTGATGCAGGAAACAAGGTGGTGATTGAAGAATGCCTGCTTGGCGAAGAGGCCTCTTTTATTGCTTTTACCGACGGCAAAACCGTGCTTCCGCTCCCCTCTTCCCAGGATCACAAAGCAATATATGAAAACGATAAAGGGCTGAATACAGGAGGTATGGGGGCATATTCTCCTGCTCCGATAGTAGACAAGTATATGAGCAAGAAAATTATGGAAGATATTATGATCCCGACGGTTCGTGCTATGGAAGCCGAAAATCGTCCATACAAAGGAGTTCTGTACGCCGGACTCATGATTGATAAAGACCAGATTAAGGTTCTTGAATTTAATGCGCGCTTTGGAGATCCTGAAACTCAGCCCCTGTTAATCCGTATGAAAAACGATATAATCCCGATAATGGAGGCTACAATTCAAGGGAGGCTGGATAAATGCAGCATAGAAATCGATGATAGAGCATCTGTATGCATTGTAATGGCATCCGGCGGGTATCCCGGCTCATACAAAAAAGGACTTCCGATTGCGGGTTTAAAACAAGCTGGCCGATTAAAAGATGTTGTTGTTTTCCATGCCGGCACAGCCACAAAAGACAAAACAGTTGTTACAAACGGAGGGCGCGTCCTGGGAGTTACAGCACTTGGAGATTCCGTCACAAATGCAATATCAAAAGCCTACAGGGCTGTCTCGAAAATATCATGGGACAATGTATATTATCGCAAGGATATAGGTCAAAAGGCTGTCGAAAGGCTAAAAGAACCGCCTATGATAGGGATTGTCATGGGAAGCGATTCAGATTATGCAGTTATGGAAGAAACAGTTGCGATTTTGAAAAAATTCGGCATCCCGTACGAAATAACCGTCGCATCTGCCCACAGGAGCCCCAACAGAGCATCCGAATTTGCATCTTCTGCCAAAAAACGGGGGATAAAGGTCATTATTGCCGGCGCAGGGCACGCAGCCCATCTTGCAGGAGTAATTGCCGCACATACCGCTATTCCGGTCATAGGGGTTCCTATAGATTCTTCCGTCTTGAAAGGTCTTGATGCACTCCTTTCAACCGTCCAAATGCCTCCGGGCATTCCTGTTGCCACACTTTCAATCGGCAAACCAGGTGCAAAAAATGCAGGCATACTTGCTGCCCAGATACTTGCTGTTTCTGACCCTGAACTTCAAAAAATACTGGATGGTTTCAAAACGGAAATGGCAATTAAGGTTGATCAAAAAGCATATAAGCTCAATATGTTATAATTTTTTAAAATATATTCTTTGATTTACAGGATGTTCAGAATTAAATAAACGTAATCGTTTACGGTTTACAGTTATCAGTTTACGGTTGAAAAAAACAGAAAAGAAAGAGGCTGAAAGCTCAAAACTAACAAGCAGTAACAAGCAATAATTTTAGCTCGCTTAAATAACCGTGAACTGTGAACCGACAACCGTAAACGGTTGCCAAGCTCAATATGTCATGAAGCGTGTTAGGGGTTAGAAGCCAGGTGTTAAGTGCCTGATAAGATAAGAAGGATAAATCCAGTCAATCCTCAGCCTGCTTTAATAGTTGAGGCGGCATGTGTCATAGAAAAAGGCGGAATCGTAATTTTCCCCACAAGCTTTATTTATGGGCTTGGTGCAGACGCTTTTAATATGAATGCAATCGACAGGGTTTTCAGTATAAAGAAGCGTCCTCATAATAAACCCCTTTCCGTGCTGGTAAAAAATCAGGAAGCCTTATACAGACTTGTCCAATATGTCCCTTCTTACGCGTCAATTATAATGAATAGGTTCTGGCCCGGAAAAATAACCATTGTTTTCAAAGCAAAAGAAGGTCTGCCGGAAAACCTGACAGCTGGCACCGGTACGATCGGTGTGCGCATACCTGAATATACAGCCGCCTGTGCTCTGGTAAATGCGCTGAACAACCCAATAACCGGAACAAGCGCCAACTTTTCAGGCAATGTGGGCTGCTCGCAAATCTCGGACCTTGATCCGCTGATTGCCGACAAGCCTGATCTTATACTTGATGCAGGGCCGCTGGAGGGCGGCATTGGATCAACCGTAATCGATGTTACAGGCAATCGACCAACTATTTTAAGACACGGAGCAATTGCTGCAAAGGATATTTTTGCTGTTTTAAGTTAGCGCAATTCTATTGACAATCACCTCAAATTTACCTAAAAAAATAACATATTGTGCCGGAGTGGTGAAATTGGTAGACGCAGAGGACTCAAAATCCTCCGAGCTTTAAGTTCGTGTCGGTTCGATTCCGACCTCCGGCACCAATAAAAACAACCCATCTTATTCTGCAAACAAAGAAATATATCCTATTTGAAACAGATTGTTTTATACTCCTATGTTGTTTGCAGTTTTTCCTTCAGCTAATAAGTTTTTACAACCCAGCATAGAACGGACTTTTTATAAACCCGTCAAATATTTTCCTTGCAATCAGCCAATGTTGCCATTATCATGCCAAATAAAAATGGCAAACCACATAAAAAGGATTAACCAATGGCTAAAATATTCC
>JASEIZ010000136.1 GCA_030017395.1 Desulfobacterales bacterium
ATAAAAGCATTTCTCAGGTATTGATACATTTTTTTATAATGCAATGAATATATCATCTGAAAATCTGGCTCCGCCGCCAAGCTCCTCTTCAATCCTGATAAGCTGGTTATACTTTGCGATTCTGTCGGTACGCGACATGGAACCTGTTTTTATCTGGCCACCGTTTACGCCGACTACAAGGTCTGCTATAAAAGTATCTTCTGTTTCTCCTGACCGGTGGGATATTACGGTAGTGTATCCGGCTTGTTTTGCCATTTCAATGGCATCGAGGGTTTCGGTTACTGTACCTATCTGATTCAACTTAATAAGAATGGAATTTGCTATTCCCTGTTCAATGCCTTTGCCGAATATCTTTGGATTGGTGACAAAGATATCATCACCTACAATCTGGATAGAGTTTTCCAGCCTGTCGGTCATCAGCTCCCAGCCTTTCCAGTCTTGTTCAGCAAGACCGTCCTCGATGGAAAGAATAGGATATTTCTCAATTAAACCCTCATAATAGTCAATCATCTGTTTTGTTGTAAGTTTTTTATTTTCCGATTTTAAATAATATTTTCCCTGTTTATAGAACTCACTTGCAGCCGCATCCAAGGCAAGCCCGATATCTTTTCCTGGTTTATATCCAGCTGCTTTAACAGCGCTTATTATTAATTTTATTGCCTCTTCATTAGACTTTAGATCAGGGGCAAAACCTCCTTCATCGCCAACAGCAATAACAAGCCCTTCTTTTTTCAATATATTTTTCAGGCTGTGAAAGGTTTCTGCTCCCATCTGAATGGCCTGGGCAATTGACTTTGCTCCAATAGGCACTATCATGAACTCCTGAATGTCAAGATTATTGGCGGCATGTGAGCCGCCGTTAACTACGTTCATCATGGGAATGGGAAGATATCTGGCATTTATCCCGCCTAAATATCTATAAAGAGGCAATCCATAGGCAAGCGATGCCGCCCTTGCAGCTGCCATGGATACGCTAAGTATGGCATTTGCTCCCAGTTTTGACTTGTTTGGAGTGCTGTCTAATTTAATCATATGGTTGTCAAGGGTATCCTGATTAGCCGCATCCATGCCGCGAACAGCCGGCGCAATAATATTCGTCACATTTTTAATGGCTTCATTAACTCCTTTTCCATTAAAACGTTTTGATCGTACATCTCGAAGTTCGAGAGCTTCACGTGTTCCGGTTGAAGCGCCTGAAGGCACAATAGCGCGACCAACAGCTCCGCAAGCTAACATTACATCAGCCTCAACCGTTGGATTTCCCCTTGAATCCAGAACTTCCCTTGCCTTTACATTAATTATTTCAGTCATGACAGCCTCCTTAAAATAGATTTCTCAACTTGACATATAATAAAAAAATGTTACTCTGCTTGAACTTTTATGTCAAGCAACTGTTATGAAAGAGATAGACCTATATACTAAAGCACATCTTGTGGTTGCGGCAATAAGGATTCTTGAGCACCGGGATACTGTTTCTTCTTCCATTGAAAAGGTCTGCCAAATGATATCCTTTTCTCTGGAGCACGGCAATCTCGTATGTAAAAAGCTTAGTGAAATTGGAATCATAGAACTTGTTGAAGGAGCATACGGCACCAAGCTTTTTATCAAAAATCATTTAAAAATAGAAGAAATCCCGCGGGGCGCTGGAGAAAGTAAATTAGAAGAAGAGCTTAAAAAATTCCAGCTCGACAAAAAGGGGTTATCAAAAAAAATTGAATTATTTCAAGCTCAACAGGCGGAAAAGCAAAAAAATCTTTTTGCAGAACTGGAAAAAAAACTCAAAAATCAATAATTGAAGCTCCCCGCCACAAGCAGCGGGGAATGCGCTCGCTATTGCAGTTCAACCCCTATCTTTCATATCTGAAATCTTTTCTTTTGCTTTCTGAACCACATCTTTTGGAAACATGAGAATCTCAGATGTATTAAACTGATATTGTGGCAAATATTGAATAATGAATTGCACTACAGCCAGCCTCTGATGATGGCCCCGCTGTTTTTTTACTGGTTCACGATCCGCTTGTTCACTTAACCATAATTTATGCAAAGCAAATGCCCGTGGGTCATGGGCAACTAATAGAGCAGGATATCCATCGTCTTCTATGATGACCTGAGAAAACTTCGGAAAAGAAATAAGCCGTTTAATATTTCGAATTTCAGCGGCTTCCAGATCATCCGGCCCGCCCATCCGCACTCTTTATTCTTTTGTTAGCTTGAAGGAAAGATGAAGCAGATGACCACAAAGTCATATATGATAGAACAAAAAGTTATAAGTCGGGGATAAAAAAGAAAGCGTCAAACCCATTTACGGAACGTGGGCACCGACTTTCATCAAAGTATGGGCTGAGTGTTGGGTATTAATTTTTGAGCGTTCTGAAAAGATTTAAAAATATTGGCTAACTGCCCGATATTATTGGTGGTGATCCCACCGGGAATCGAACCCGGGTTACCGGCGTGAGAGGCCGATGTCCTGACCGCTAGACGATGGGACCACTTGTTGAAGCTTTTTTTGTGGTGATAAGTATTGAAGTTAGACAATTTTGTCAAATATTATTTAAAAAGCATTTTCCAAAAGCCTCTTTTATAGAATACCAGGCGTTTTCGACTTTTTCCCTTTTCTAAATCCGAAGATAAGATAGATAATAAAGCCGATAAAAGGGATGGCTGCTATAGCTCCCCAGATAACCTTGTTTTTTATAGTGCCGAAATCTTTCAGTGCAACATCGACAATTGCCCAGATGCTCATTAAAAAAAATGGTACGCATAAAGTTAGAAATACAGTAATTGTTTTCAGATCCATTCTTACCCTTTTAAAAGTTTGGCGATTTTTAAAATAATATTTGCATAATATTTACTGTAATTATAGGTCAGCAGTATTTTATAAGCTTTTTCGTCGTCTGTTTTCGCCTTCCAGCCATAATGTTGCAGGTAGCTTGCGACGCTTTCTATGGCATCGGCATGATTAAAAAGGTCTACACAGCCGTCCCTGTTACCGTCTTTTGCATGCGCGAGTATATTGCTGGGCATAAATTGAGCAATGCCCATTGCCCCTGCATACGATCCATAAACAGATAATGGGTCGATGTTTTCCCTGTTTGCATATTTGAGAAAATCTTTTAGCTCAGAATATGCCCATGTTGATTTCTTTTCAGCCTTTTTATCAAATTCATTCCTTGTAAAAGAGGATGAACCTGAAATTTTGCTCCATAACATATTTTTTACATGTTGGTCTTTCAGGGAGGCCATGGTTGAAAGCGTGTTTAATATAGATCTTTCCCCCAAATAGTTTCCGAGCCTGGTTTCAACCAGTATTATGGCGGCAATAATTTCTTTGTCTACAAAGTATCTCTTTTCCACACCATCAAAGACTGCTTTGTGTTTTTTAAGATATTTTTTTGCCTTTTTAATCGAGCTTCTTGAAATAAACTGATCGTAATTTAATTTGCCTTCGCTGTGGCTGAAAAAGAGGGAAACCCCATTTGTATCAAAATAAACCCCGGGTGTGGTATAGAGCGCATTAATTTTGTCTTTGTCAAAACCGTCTTCTATAAGCCTCTTTTGCAATGCATTAAAATAGCCAGCTTTTTTATTTGCATCTGCCGGAGTTTGAACCGGCAAAAAAAGCTGCAAAGCCATAAGACAAATAAAAACAAAACAGCTGCAACGGGTTATTTTAATAGGCAATATCAACTCCTGTTTTTAAGCGGCTGCAAAGATTTTAACTGAACCATTTTTCGTTTTCGCTTTGTAAATGTGGACAGATGCCTGTATCCTGCTGAAACCAGTATCGGCAGCACCATGTCATAGTGTTGTCCAACGCTTTCCGGATTATGCGCATCCGAACCGATAGTAATGTTTATCCCCAATTCATGGCATTTATTAATAATTTCCACGGATGGGTATGCTTCATTAGCCGGATATTCATATCCGCTTGTATTTATTTCAACAGTTAAATTTTTGCTTTTTATTTTTGATAGTATTTTATCAAATGTTTTATCAAAAGATATCGATGGCTTCCATCCGAATTTTTTCACAAGGTCGATATGGCATACAACATCAAAATAGTTGTAATCCAGCATCTTTTCAAGTTGGGAAAAGTAAAGGCCATATACATAATCAATATCCAGTTTGCCCTGTTTCCACTCGGACTTGCGTGTGACTATGTCCATCTTGCCTAAAAAATGCAATGAGCTTCCTATTACATCAAATGAATAGGTATCTACAATCTTTTGGGAAAAATCGGTATATTCCTCGGCAAAATCCAGCTCAAGCCCGGCCTTAACTTTAATAACTCCGCTATATTTATGCTTTAATTGTTGCACGATCTGGAAATAAAAGGGAACTTCTCCCGGGCTCATTGAAAGTCTTTTTCCGTATTCGTGCATAGTAAGGTGATCCAGAAAGCATATCTCCTTTAAACCGATGGCAACGGCTTTTTGTACATATGCTTCCATGGAACCTTTGGCGTGGTTGCAAAGTTGTGTATGGACGTGATAATCGATCATTTCTTTATTATATGTGCGAAAGCATTTTTTGATTGAATTAAAATGGCATGCTATGTAATAAAATGTCAAATAATAATGATGGCTTCGTAAAAAGTCGAACTAATGAAAAAAAATGTAAAAACAGTTTTTTGTTGCCAGTCATGCGGATATCAGGCCCCTAAATGGCTTGGGAAATGCCCTGACTGCGGACAGTGGCAAACCTTTGTTGAAGAGGCTCAGGCCACAGGGCCCACCCGTGTAACAAAGTCTGGTATATCATATTCCGGGACTGCACCTGTTCCCATTGATTCTATTGAGCTTGAAAAAGAATACCGGCTTTTAACCGGCATTGTGGAATTTGACCGTGTGCTGGGCGGAGGTCTTGTCCCCGGAACCCTTGTGCTTATAGGAGGAGATCCTGGAATCGGCAAGTCCACGCTTATGCTTCAGATTCTGCACGGTCTTGCAAACCAGGGTCATAAAACGCTTTATATATCCGGCGAAGAATCGATCAGGCAGGTAAGGATACGCAGTGAAAGGCTTTCTACAGGATCACACAATTTGCTGGTTGTTTCTGAAATAGATATTGAATCGATCTTGTCGATGATTGAATCTGTAAGACCCAATGTTCTTGTTATCGATTCTATCCAGACAATGTTCAGCCCGGATCTTACATCTGCTCCGGGCAGTGTGAGCCAGGTCAGAGAATCTACGGTTCAGCTTATGCATATGGCCAAAAAAACAGGGATTCCGATATTTCTTGTGGGGCATGTGACAAAGGATGGTTCAATAGCGGGACCAAGGCTTTTGGAACATATGGTTGATACGGTTCTTTACTTTGAAGGAGACAGGAACCATATATTCAGAATTTTACGGGCTGTAAAAAACAGGTTTGGATCGACCAACGAAATCGGCGTGTTTGAGATGAATGAGAAAGGATTGGAGGAGGTTGCCAACCCTTCGGCGATATTTCTTTCCGAGCGTCCCAAGAATGTGCCCGGATCGGCGGTTACAGCAAGCATAGAAGGCACAAGGCCCATACTTGTTGAATTGCAGGCCCTTGCCAGCAGTACAAGCTTTGGAAATCCTCGAAGGACCATTCTCGGTCTCGACAGCAATAGAGTCGCTTTGCTTGCAGCGGTGATAGAAAAAAAACTAGGCTTGCATTTAATGGGGCACGATATCTTTATGAATGTCGCCGGAGGGGTTAAGGTTGACGAGCCTGCTATCGACATGGGAATAGTTGCCTCCATTGCATCAAGCTTTTTAGACAAATCGATTTCCGACGCTACCCTTGTTCTCGGCGAAGTCGGTTTGACAGGTGAAGTAAGAGCCATAGGTCATGTTGAAATCAGGGTTGTGGAAGCAAAAAAGATGGGTTTTAAAAGAGCCATTGTGCCGACAGGCAATCTTAAACGGATGAGCGAAATAAAGGGGATAGAGCTTATCGGGATATCATCGATATCAGAAGGGATTGAAGCACTTTTTTAGATTTTCACCAAAATTAATAATCTCGTAACACCTATTTTATATTCACCGCAGAGCCGCAGAGGACGCAAAGAAGTTTATTTTTTAAATTG
>JASEIZ010000137.1:0-3944 GCA_030017395.1 Desulfobacterales bacterium
GTGAGCCTCCTTATATTTATTATTCCATGCAACCAGCCTTTGATATGCCTCTAAAGTTAGCCTCCTGAATCTGGTCTTGTCGGTAAGGCCGTACACCTTAATAGACCGGAGACTTTTTCGGTACTCTGAGTCTTTGCCGATCCGATCATTAAAAGGAGGCGCCTTTAACCCGATAATGTCCACGAATTCGTTAATGAACCTGGTTTCAAAAAGTAAATCATACATGCGCTCAAAGCGGCAGCAGAGCATCTCCTGGAGTTGGGAGGCGTGCTTTGCCAATTCCTCGGCATAGCGAATCTGTTCTTCCATCAGCCTTCTTTCGTAAAGATAATTCTGAACAACCTCTTCTTTAACTTCAAGGGTCAAGGCGGAAATGAAATCATCCTGCATGAAACGTTCCTTTGATTTAATCCATTGTAATTATTAGGGTTATCAGGTTTATGGTTGACTATTTTTGACTTAGCGTCCGGCGCACCTTGCGCGCCAAATCCTCCGGTGTAAAAGGCTTTTCAATGAAATTCAGCCCCGGTTCCAGAACACCGTGATAAATAATGGCCTGGTCCGTGTATCCCGACATGTAAAGCACCTTCATCCGGGGATATAGAGGTTGCAGCCGATCCGCCGCTTCCTTGCCGCCCATCTTCGGCATCACCACATCGGTTATCATCAGATCAATTTGCCCCTCGTGCTCCCTGCCGATCTTTAAAGCTTCTTCACCATTTTCAGCCACAAGGGTTCTATACCCGTGTTGATCAAGAGCTTTTTGCGCAAGATTTAGGACAGAAGCATCATCTTCCACAATCAAAACAGTTTCAGAACCACCAAGATGCTCCACATAGGTTTGTTTTTCTCCCTCCGCCTCAACATCTCCTTCTATTTTAGGCAGATATATCTTGAATGTTGCCCCTTTACCAGGCTCGCTGTAAACCCAGATAAAGCCATTGTTTTGTTTGACAATGCCGTATGCGGTTGACAAGCCTAATCCGGTTCCCTTGCCGACCTCCTTGGTGGTAAAGAAAGGCTCGAAGATATGTTCTTTGACCTTTTCGTTCATTCCGCATCCGGTATCGCTTATAGCCAGCATCACATAAGAACCTGGTGCCCCTTTAATAGCATGCTCGCGAAAATAGTTTTCGTCCAGGTCAGCATTGGCTGTTTCAATAGTAAGTTTTCCTTTATGTGGCCGGCCCGCCTCGCTGTCCGCGTAGACAATAGACATGGCGTCTATGGCATTGACCACTATGTTCATAATTACCTGGTTGATCTGCCCGGAGTCTGCATATACCTTCCACAGCTCAGGTTCTAAAACAATTTGAAGCTCAATATCCTCTTTGATAATACGCCTGAGCATCTTTTCCGTATTTTTTATTTCTTTACTTAAATCCAGAACTTCAGACCTTATCATCTGCTTGCGGCTGAAGGCAAGAAGCTGCTGGGTAAGAGATGCCGCCTTTTCTCCGGATTTCTTGATCTCTTTTATCCCCTTGCGCAAGGATTCGTCTTCGATAGCCTTTATCAATAAAAGCTCGGCATTGCCGATAATTACGGTCAGCAGGTTGTTGAAATCATGTGCAATCCCGCCTGCCAGGGTGCCTATGGCCTCCATCTTCTGTGACTGCCGGAGCTGCTCCTCCATATTCCTTCGTTCTGTAATATCCTGCCCTGTTGCCAGAATGCCCGTAATATTTCCTTTTTCGTCTTTTAATGTATGATCAAACCATTCTATCATAAGTTCTTTTCCGTTCCTGGTAACTATTGGGTTTATATTCCCTTTGGTGGGTATATCGGAAATGGCTTTGGTAAACAGTTCGCCTATTTCTTTCCGGTGGCGCTCCGGGAGAAATGTTTCAAACCAGTCTTTTCCTCGCACCTCCTCAATGCTGTATCCTGACAGCTTTTCCATATAAGGGTTAAATTCGGCTATGGTTCCATCGGAGTTGAGAACAAGGATGATAGTCTGAGCCGTATCAATAATGCTTTGCGAGAAATCACGCTCTTTGCGCAATGCATCCTCTGTTTCCTTGCGCTTGGTAATATCGTGGAACATCTCTAATTTGCCGATGCTTCCGTCCGGCAATGTCATGGGAGTGTCGGTCATTTCATACGTCTTCTTGCTCTTAAACGAATACCATTCCCAGCGGATGGTTTTTCCTGTAAAAACATCATCATTTTTGCACCATGGACACACTTCGTCCAGGTTGTTAAAATACTTGTAACATTTTTCCCCGTCAAATGGACCAAAGTCTTTTTTGCTCGCAACATTCATAAATTTTATGTTATACTCTTTATCGATTATATATATGCCGTCTGTAAAGGAGTTAAGAATGTTGGTCAGATTGTCATTTGCCTGCTTCAGGCTGATGGTAAAATTCAGTATCGACTCCGTCATGCGGTTATAGCCCCGGAAGAGGTTTAAAACTTCATAACCACCTTTTTCCTCCAAACGGTATCCCAAATCCCCGTTTTCTATTTTTTTCATGCCCAGACCAAGGGCTTCAAACGGCTTGCTTAAATAACCGGATATGACATAAACCATCAACAGCGAAAACGCTAAACCGATAATTGCCACGTTGATGGTCATCTTTATAAAATCATTTATCTGCTCATAAAAAATTTCTTCATTCATCCCTATATGTATCTCGCCCGGCATATGCTTGGACGTGCGTACCGCAAAATCTCTGATCCGGCCTTTATTGATCATAAGAAGTTTGGAGGAGGCCGGCTTATCTGCCTCCAAAAAATTGGCGTTAAAAAGTTCAGGCGGGAAACCACCGTCAAAGGTATGCGCAAGCAAATGCCCGCTATGATCAATTATAAAGATATACTCTAAATAATTCACGCTGTTACGAATGTTCCTGATGGTTGCGGTTAATTGCAGGACATCTCCGGTATAAACCATATCTATTATGTCATCATGCAAATGCATGGCAAGTGAGGAGCGGCGATGTTCCGCTTCCTTTACCACCCTGCTTTTATGAAATACTAATAAAAAGACCATAAAGGCGCTGCATATCAGAGCAATGAGCAATGAAAAAATCAGCATCTGTTTTGTTCTGAATCTCATTTTAGTTGTCTCCCAGGAGCCGGTATTTTTCAGCTATCTTTTTTAAAACAACATAATTTTGTGGCTTGACATCACTGAACCCGCCGGGCATCTCTGTTTTATCCCAGCTTATGAGCATGTCTTTATGTTTTCCTAAAGGGTCAAATTGAAGCAAGGCTGTTTTGACCTTATCTGCTATTTCTTCAGGCACATCCTTGTTAACCGCTATTCCGCTGCGAGGGTAATAATCCGAGAGAGCTATTATTTCTATGGCCCCATCCTTTTCAAGCCTGAATGCCAGTGTGTCCTGTATTCCACCTGCCGAGGCATCTCCTTTGATAACCGCTTTAGCGCAATCCCAGTGGGAACCTGTAAAAGAATATTTTTTTAGATCACCTAATAAAACCACCTCTTTTTCCAACATATAGCGCGGGACAAGATGGCCTTGAGTGGAGTATCTGGACCCAAAAGCAAAGCTGCAGTCTTTTAACATGGATATATTTTTTATGGGAGAGCCCTTTTTAACAATAATGGCGGCTTGATAGTCGCCCTTTTTATTCTGATCTATGCCTTTGACCAGCATTCTTACACCATAGTCATGCTCGGCCTTAAGAAAACTTAAGCCCCCCATGAAGGCAAACTGTGCTTTTCCGGTGCCGATGTTTTTAATGGTTTCCTGATAATCGTCTGAAAAAAGAAGTGTGAAAACAAGTCCTGTCTCCTTTCCAAGACAGTCAAGAAAAGACTCGTAAATTTTTATTTCTTCCCGTGGGGCAAGACGACGGTCAAAACAGAACGTTAAGCTATCTCCCATATCTATTGTTTTTACTAATTGACCGACATCCGAGACCCTTTTATCAAGATCAACTTTCCGGCTCTCTTCTTCCTTTCCGCAGGAACC
>JASEIZ010000137.1:3954-5986 GCA_030017395.1 Desulfobacterales bacterium
ATCCTTCTCCTGCTAAAATTTTGATCCATTGGCCAAGACCCCTTCCCGCATTTTTCGCGCCGGGCTTTTCAGCGCAAAACGCTTTTTATTCTTCTACAGTGTTTCATTCTTCGGTATGAACCGCCATAGCGAGCGCATTCCCCGTAGCTTGCGGCGGGGAGCTTCAATTTATAAAATAACATCATATAATTCAAGAAAATTATATGATGTTATCAAAAGCATAAATGAAAAAATAACCGGAACTGCTTGAAGTTATTAAATTTTCACTTACCGATCGGGTTGATGACAAGCTTCGCTGGAATGATAATAATCGGGCATTTCCGACTTTTTACGAATTGATCAAATAAAGAGGGAAAAGATTTACTTTATTCTGTTGAATGGGGATAATAGAAAATGTATCCAGAGCCTATGCGATGGTTTGCCTAAGGTTTTGAGTAAAAATAATCGGTTGATATTATAAGATATTGCTCCGATTCTAAAAAAAACAGCGTTTGCGCCAGCTTGGCCGCAAGGCATTCTTTCCATACCAAAAGAAACTTTGAGATCGTTGATGCGCTTTTCACTTGCTACGCAGTTTTGATTATACCATTTAAAAACATTTTGAGCAGAGACTTTTATGTTTGTGGCTATTACCGAATATTTTGATTTGACATCCTCTTTATTGAACAGTTTTTTCTGATATCTCTTTTGCAATACTATTATTCGAAAAGTCTTCTTTGTTCCGATAAATGAGGAGGATGTTTCAGCTATATATCCTTCTTTGTGAGGTCTCCAGTCAGATTCAGGAATAGATCCGATTATCCGCAGTATATTCTCATCAAGATTGCCGCCCATGGCAAACTCGATACCTTTTCTATCACAAAAGTCTATTATATCGACCTGGCAGGAAGGGGGGCAGGTTCTTAACCGCCTTATGCTTTTGCCTGGCGGCATCCGGTCTATACAATGCCTGCAAAACTCAAGATTTTTTAAAGCAGGGTCAACATTTCCTTCACGGAACTCTTCACCGACTATCAAACCGTTTTCCGCCAGATGGCCGATAATCGGCGTGTAGCCTTTAAATCCTTTATATGTCGGTTTTGCCGATTCTTTTTCAGCCTCTATTACGGTGGAATCTATATTTAAGGTATAATTTTTTATATCATCATATTCCAGTGCTCGCTTTAATAATTTTCTGTTTGTCTTTTCAAGCCCGGAAAGACCTCCACTATCAGCCGCTCTTCTTAACCAGTCCCCGATTGCATCAGGCGAGGGAACTTTTTTCAGCGGCAATATATCCCTTAACATAAAATCATGCCGTATAATCCTTATATCTTCCAGACTGCGGCCCCCACTATTTAGCATTAAAACCAGGGGGAAAAGATATTCGCTGGTCTTAAAATGGACGCCCTTGCCTGATTTTGGGATATAAGCATCAACCCAATCCAGCACACCAAGGCCGATGCAAAATTCACCCAATAAAGCAAGACCTGCGGAAGATGCCTGAGCCTCTTCAGCCTTTTTAAATTTTAAAGGAAGATCTGTTTGCTTTGTCAATTTGCCACCTGTCTCCTGACAACTATCAATTGAGCATTACATGTGGTTTGATATCCAAAACAGGGGTTCCGTCATACATATCAACACCTTTAACATAAATGACGTTGCTTTTTACTTTAAGTACTTCCAGAACCGACATGCCGATCGGGTTCGGTCTTTGTGGCGAGCAGCAGCTGAACACCCCCATTATTTCTTTGCGATGCGGAGGGCGTTGCTTGAGATATCTGGAAGTGAACGCAGGGCTTTCATGGAAATGAAAAATCACGACAATGTGCTGACCTGCCTTGATATCCTCCATGCCCTCAATATATTCCTCATTAATAATCAGCCTTCCTTCAATATCTGAAACAGACCAATGTCTGGGAACCTTTTCAGATTCATGGCGAACAAAACCTATGGGCTTCATTTCAATGACCATTGCAGTCGTATCCTGTGTTTAGAGGTTCAGGGTTCAGGGTTCAGGGTTCAGGGTTCAGGGTTCAGGGTTCAGGGTTCA
>JASEIZ010000138.1 GCA_030017395.1 Desulfobacterales bacterium
ATATCCCTTCCAACGATCAAAATATCCATATCTTTTTTTAGGCGGTGGATTTTGGTCTGGTATAGAGCCTTTACAATTTCCGGAATTCGTTCTATCGGTTTCATTTCGTCCTTGCTCGAACGCCGGCGGATGAGCTGCGAGCATCGCAAGTCTGGGAGGACGCGATAGTGGTCTCTCAGACTAAGAAGCGCAGTCAGCTCCATTGCCCTTGATAGGCGGAGCGCGAGCGGAGCCGGTCAAGGGGGATGGCGAAGCATCCGCCGGCGATAAGCTGATCGCGAGCATCGCGAGCGGTCAGCTTATCACACGGCTCAGCGGGAAGAGCCGCATCTGGCTCTGATCCGCTGCAGCCGATTGTTATCCATTATTCGTGCTTCGTTCGCTTTCCCACTGCGCTTGAGACCCAGACCGACCAGAGAGGTGTCTAAGCTGGGAGATTCTCTTCGGTAGGTTCGGGTGAGAGGAGACGATTTCAGCAAACCACCTCCAAAACCCTCTTTCCGCCTGAGAGTTTTGTAGAAAGGCGTCCACGCTTATCTTGGAGTGAAGGTTTTTTCCACCGGCAAGAACCAGCATCCCCGTGGATCCTTCCGGGCACAAAGCGTACCCGATTCTGTCACACGTGTATTCACAGGCCCTCGAATAGGCGGCATTAAGAAAAGGAACAAAGAACGAGGGGAACAACAAAACATGTTTCGTCGAATGCCGCCTCTTGATATGGCCAAACTCGTGTGCCACGACGAACTCCAAAGCCTTGTTGCCCTGCTCGTAGGCAGTTTCTAGGATGTCCGAGTAGATGACAACGAAGTCTTTTCCAAAAAACCTTGTTGCAAAGGCATTTAGCAGTCCTCCGGCCTGAAGAACATAGATCGAAGGTATTCTGGAGAGGCCAAGCCTCTCTGCATGGGTCTTCGCTATGCCGTAAAGGGCCGGAAATTGGTTATCCGACACGCGAACAGCATTGCCTTTCAGATAACCGATTAGTATCCCGTGTCTAAAGACAAGGTACAGTAAGAAAATTCCTACGTAGCAAATAATGGGAACGAATGCTACCAGCTTGGCCGACCCCTTGGACGCCACAAACACCAACAATGCGGCGATAGCAACGTAACCTACGATGGCAGCAATTAGTTTGATGGTGAAATAGAGATTCTCTTTAAAGTGAACTTGATAATTCATAACCCCTCCTATTCGTTCCTATATGGATAACGATTGAGTTAAGCGGCGGCGTCTTTTTGCCGTCCGCTTGAACGATTTGTTAGCTGATTATATTGTCTTAACATCAGCATACAAACGATCCCAGTTGCCCTGACGAATACGAAATTTTGTCCCGTGGTTGTGGCCAGTTCGTGCATCAAAGTCTAAAAGGATAATACCATCCTCAATCACACCAATAAATTTATCTAATGAAAATTTTCGTAAAATCATGATCGTATTGTAATGATAATACTCTCGCCCGCTTTCCCTTTTCACTTGTGCTTGCACATAAAAGCAGTTCAACAATTTCGTTCCTGCTTTATGAAATAAATCATCAAAACCCCAATAAGGCTGGGGATTTAATTCAAAAAGCCCAATTCGAGCTTTGACAGAATTGAGCCAATCTTGATGTCGTGGATCCACCGATGAAGCATCAAAGGAAATTAGAACCTTGCGGGCTTTCCTATCTACAGTGACGCAGAATCCTCTGTCGCTTCGTTTCAAACCATGAATAGTTTGTCGAAAACTCATTTCGGTTTCAGGATAATTAGTTCCAGCTAATTCATGCGACCATCCATATTTTGGCAGTAAAATAGAAGGCACAAAACGAACAGCACGCGGAGATGGCTCCATATGGAAAAGGGTGGTTAAAGAAGATGAACCTTTTCTTTGACATTTAAGCTCCCATTCGGCCGCATTGGGTATTGGTAAATTGTTTTCTTGAATTCCGAGTAAATCTTCGAGAGTGTTTCCAACACCACCTGCGTTGCCATGTCGTGCGTTAGGAATCCAGCCTTTCCGTTTAATTTCAAGGAGCTTTTGGATCAAGTCATCCTTTGTAAAAATTTGCATATTATTTCCCTTTTTCTATTGGTGGACGCCAAAAATCGAGCAAATACTCAAAAGTGACTCCCATCGTAATATAATTACTAGGCCATCCAAAAATGCCTATTTTATTAACAACATTTGTTCTGTCCCAAATGATAATATTTCGTAACTCATACCCTCTTTTCCTTAACTCTTCGATAAGTGAAACATGGATTGTTATTCTTTGATTTTCCCACCACATATCAGGCACATTTATTACGCAATGTGCTTTTGGACGTAATAATGGCAGCATAGACTCAAAAATGTCACCCATTGCTTTTGTGTAATCCTCTATAGCCATTGTTCCAAGATCTCGTTCATCTTGGGAATATTGTTCCACCTTTCCAAGTTGTTCAGTATTCCGGTCTCTTCTGGATTTATTTTTTCGCTTGCGGTTGAGTAAATTGGCATAAGGTGGTGATGTCCATATTAAGCTTAATGTCTCATTTGAAATATAATTATGAATGTTTCGTGCATCATCTTGAATAGCTACTTGCTGTGAATTGCTGAATAAACCTTTTTGGCGTAATCTGCTTTCGCATAAATCTATGTAATGCTTCTGTAAATCAAAGCCAACTGCATTCCTGTCTGTATCGTTCGCTGCCACTAGCGTTGTTCCGCTTCCGACAAAAGGATCAAGTATGAGTTCACCTTGATGGGAAAACAGCTCTATAACTTTTTTTGAAAGGGAAATCGGAAAGGTTGCGGGATGAAGCTTCTTATCACGCACATCCCGTGATTCGTAAAAAAACTGCCATACCCCAATCTGTGATTTTAACCATTCTTTTGCGGTCATGCAGTTTATATGTGTCGGCCCACAATTGCAGGTTCGTTCATTATCGATATTTAACCTTTTACCGTATTCGACGCTACCTTCTCTGATAACAAGGTTGGTTCCCTTGTTTGCAAACAAGGGAACCAACCTTGTTATCAGAGAAGGTAGCGTCGAATACGGTAAAAGGTTAAATATCGATAATGAACGAACCTGCAATTGTGGGCCGACACATATAAACTGCATGACCGCAAAAGAATGGTTAAAATCACAGATTGGGGTATGGCAGTTTTTTTACGAATCACGGGATGTGCGTGATAAGAAGCTTCATCCCGCAACCTTTCCGATTTCCCTTTCAAAAAAAGTTATAGAGCTGTTTTCCCATCAAGGTGAACTCATACTTGATCCTTTTGTCGGAAGCGGAACAACGCTAGTGGCAGCGAACGATACAGACAGGAATGCAGTTGGCTTTGATTTACAGAAGCATTACATAGATTTATGCGAAAGCAGATTACGCCAAAAAGGTTTATTCAGCAATTCACAGCAAGTAGCTATTCAAGATGATGCACGAAACATTCATAATTATATTTCAAATGAGACATTAAGCTTAATATGGACATCACCACCTTATGCCAATTTACTCAACCGCAAGCGAAAAAATAAATCCAGAAGAGACCGGAATACTGAACAACTTGGAAAGGTGGAACAATATTCCCAAGATGAACGAGATCTTGGAACAATGGCTATAGAGGATTACACAAAAGCAATGGGTGACATTTTTGAGTCTATGCTGCCATTATTACGTCCAAAAGCACATTGCGTAATAAATGTGCCTGATATGTGGTGGGAAAATCAAAGAATAACAATCCATGTTTCACTTATCGAAGAGTTAAGGAAAAGAGGGTATGAGTTACGAAATATTATCATTTGGGACAGAACAAATGTTGTTAATAAAATAGGCATTTTTGGATGGCCTAGTAATTATATTACGATGGGAGTCACTTTTGAGTATTTGCTCGATTTTTGGCGTCCACCAATAGAAAAAGGGAAATAATATGCAAATTTTTACAAAGGATGACTTGATCCAAAAGCTCCTTGAAATTAAACGGAAAGGCTGGATTCCTAACGCACGACATGGCAACGCAGGTGGTGTTGGAAACACTCTCGAAGATTTACTCGGAATTCAAGAAAACAATTTACCAATACCCAATGCGGCCGAATGGGAGCTTAAATGTCAAAGAAAAGGTTCATCTTCTTTAACCACCCTTTTCCATATGGAGCCATCTCCGCGTGCTGTTCGTTTTGTGCCTTCTATTTTACTGCCAAAATATGGATGGTCGCATGAATTAGCTGGAACTAATTATCCTGAAACCGAAATGAGTTTTCGACAAACTATTCATGGTTTGAAACGAAGCGACAGAGGATTCTGCGTCACTGTAGATAGGAAAGCCCGCAAGGTTCTAATTTCCTTTGATGCTTCATCGGTGGATCCACGACATCAAGATTGGCTCAATTCTGTCAAAGCTCGAATTGGGCTTTTTGAATTAAATCCCCAGCCTTATTGGGGTTTTGATGATTTATTTCATAAAGCAGGAACGAAATTGTTGAACTGCTTTTATGTGCAAGCACAAGTGAAAAGGGAAAGCGGGCGAGAGTATTATCATTACAATACGATCATGATTTTACGAAAATTTTCATTAGATAAATTTATTGGTGTGATTGAGGATGGTATTATCCTTTTAGACTTTGATGCACGAACTGGCCACAACCACGGGACAAAATTTCGTATTCGTCAGGGCAACTGGGATCGTTTGTATGCTGATGTTAAGACAATATAATCAGCTAACAAATCGTTCAAGCGGACGGCAAAAAGACGCCGCCGCTTAACTCAATCGTTATCCATATAGGAACGAATAGGAGGGGTTATGAATTATCAAGTTCACTTTAAAGAGAATCTCTATTTCACCATCAAACTAATTGCTGCCATCGTAGGTTACGTTGCTATCGCCGCATTGTTGGTGTTTGTGGCGTCCAAGGGGTCGGCCAAGCTGGTAGCATTCGTTCCCATTATTTGCTACGTAGGAATTTTCTTACTGTACCTTGTCTTTAGACACGGGATACTAATCGGTTATCTGAAAGGCAATGCTGTTCGCGTGTCGGATAACCAATTTCCGGCCCTTTACGGCATAGCGAAGACCCATGCAGAGAGGCTTGGCCTCTCCAGAATACCTTCGATCTATGTTCTTCAGGCCGGAGGACTGCTAAATGCCTTTGCAACAAGGTTTTTTGGAAA
The DNA here is from genome assembly GCA_030017395.1 of Desulfobacterales bacterium. Taxonomy (GTDB): domain Bacteria; phylum Desulfobacterota; class Desulfobacteria; order Desulfobacterales; family ETH-SRB1; genus Desulfaltia. The sequence goes on from JASEIZ010000138.1 coordinate 5,130, forward strand.
AGACTTCGTTGTCATCTACTCGGACATCCTAGAAACTGCCTACGAGCAGGGCAACAAGGCTTTGGAGTTCGTCGTGGCACACGAGTTTGGCCATATCAAGAGGCGGCATTCGACGAAACATGTTTTGTTGTTCCCCTCGTTCTTTGTTCCTTTTCTTAATGCCGCCTATTCGAGGGCCTGTGAATACACGTGTGACAGAATCGGGTACGCTTTGTGCCCGGAAGGATCCACGGGGATGCTGGTTCTTGCCGGTGGAAAAAACCTTCACTCCAAGATAAGCGTGGACGCCTTTCTACAAAACTCTCAGGCGGAAAGAGGGTTTTGGAGGTGGTTTGCTGAAATCGTCTCCTCTCACCCGAACCTACCGAAGAGAATCTCCCAGCTTAGACACCTCTCTGGTCGGTCTGGGTCTCAAGCGCAGTGGGAAAGCGAACGAAGCACGAATAATGGATAACAATCGGCTGCAGCGGATCAGAGCCAGATGCGGCTCTTCCCGCTGAGCCGTGTGATAAGCTGACCGCTCGCGATGCTCGCGATCAGCTTATCGCCGGCGGATGCTTCGCCATCCCCCTTGACCGGCTCCGCTCGCGCTCCGCCTATCAAGGGCAATGGAGCTGACTGCGCTTCTTAGTCTGAGAGACCACTATCGCGTCCTCCCAGACTTGCGATGCTCGCAGCTCATCCGCCGGCGTTCGAGCAAGGACGAAATGAAACCGATAGAACGAATTCCGGAAATTGTAAAGGCTCTATACCAGACCAAAATCCACCGCCTAAAAAAAGATATGGATATTTTGATCGTTGGAAGGGATAT
>JASEIZ010000139.1 GCA_030017395.1 Desulfobacterales bacterium
TTCGCTCGCTAACCCCGCCGCAAGCAGCGGGGAATGCGCTCGCTGTTCAGTTCAACTGCAAAGGAGTCTTGACCATCAATTGGAGAAGATAGGTTTTTCAAGGGAGAACAGACCGTTTAAAGGTCATCTGACGCTGGCTCGTGTAAAAAAGCAGCTTGACCAGGCAAAACTTGTTGATGCAATAAAACAATATAAAGAATTTGAATCAGAGCCATTTATTGCAGATAATATTATTCTGTTTAAAAGTGATCTAAAATCGACCGGCGCTGTTTATACAAAGCTGGTCAGCGTATCATTAAAATAAAGGTAACAGTTCACTGGGGGATTGAAATGCAGAAAAATGGTTCGCCGCAGAGGCGCAGAGTACGCGGAGGAAAGATTTTTTGTTTGTCGGGAGACAACGACAAACAAAAAGGTCTCCAGCCCCTTTGGGGCAAAGCGGCGGCAAGTGGCAACAGTGAGGCTCCTGTGGTGTGGTTTGTGGCCGCAGGCCTGAGTGGTTTTGTCCAATCGTTGTCTCCCGATTGGACAAAAATAAGACTCTCTCTGCGTTCTCTGCGCCTCTGCGGTGAGTATCACTTTTCGATGAAAATTGATCTCTATGTCTCACGGTTTAGCATTTTGAAAATAAAACAGTAAAAGCATTTTTGGAGGATATTATGAGCATTTCACCGGACAAGGAAAAAGCCGCAGCAAGCGCCATAGTTCAAATTGAACGTCAGTTCGGCAAAGGTTCTATTATGAAGTTAGGCGGCCAGCCGATTGTTGATGTTCCCGTAATACCGACAGGGTCCCTCGCTCTTGACAAAGCTCTGGGCATAGGAGGATTGCCAAGGGGCAGGGTCATAGAAATTTTTGGCCCGGAATCATCCGGCAAAACAACCCTGACTCTTCAGATTATTGCAGAAGCTCAGAAACGGGACGGCATTGCCGCATTTATAGATGCTGAGCATGCTCTTGATATCGGGTATGCAAAGAAGCTTGGCGTAAATTGTGACGAGCTTTTGCTTGCGCAGCCTGATACAGGTGAGCAGGCGCTTGAAATAGCGGATATGCTGGTTAGAAGCGGAGCAATAGATATCGTGGTTATAGACTCGGTTGCAGCGCTTGTTCCCAGAGCGGAAATCGAAGGGGAAATGGGTGATTCTCACATGGGTCTTCAGGCCAGACTCATGTCGCAGGCGCTTAGAAAGCTGACAGCTTCAATAAACAAAACCATGACATCGGTTATTTTTATCAACCAGATACGCATGAAAATAGGCGTGGTGTTCGGCAATCCTGAAACTACTACCGGTGGAAATGCCCTCAAGTTTTATTCTTCTGTAAGGCTTGATATCAGACGCATCGGAGCTATAAAAGACGGCCAGGATATTATGGGAAGCCGCACGAGGGTGCGTGTTGTAAAAAACAAGATGGCGCCACCTTTCAAGGAGGCTGAATTTGATATTGTTTATAGTGAAGGCATATCAAAAACAGGTGACCTTGTTGACGCAGGCGTCGAAGCAGGCATAATTGAAAAAAGCGGGTCATGGTACTCATATGATGGAGAAAGAATAGGTCAGGGTCGTGAAAATGCAAAAAAATTCTTGAGCGAAAATCCGGATATTTATAATTCCGCTTTGAAAAAAGTTAGAGAAAAACTGTGTCTTCTTTCTCACAAAGAAGAATTGAAGGTTAAAGATTGAAGATTTGCAAAAAAATCTGTGTAATCTGTGGATTAAAATTGACAGGATTCCTTCAATATTGATGAACTCGTAAAAAGTCGAAAAGTTCTCTTTTCCGTCATTCCGGCGAAAGCCGGAATCCAGTAAATTCAATGCGTTCTGGATGCCGGATCAAGTCCGGCATGACGATTTCAAGACTTTTTACGAGATCATCAATATTAAATTGACCAGTAACGAGTAACCAGCAGCTTATGAAAATGACAAGCGATGAAATACGCATTCAATTCCTTGAATATTTTAAAAAGCACGACCATCGGATTATAAGAAGTTCTTCACTTGTTCCTTCAGATGATCCCACTTTGTTGTTTACAAATGCCGGTATGGTACAGTTTAAACGCACATTTCTGGGCGAAGAAAAAAGAAACTATGTAAGGGCGGCAACATCACAGAAATGCGTGCGTGCAGGAGGTAAACATAATGACCTGGAAAACGTGGGTTATACTGCCAGACACCATACCTTTTTCGAGATGCTTGGAAACTTTTCCTTTGGTGACTATTTCAAGGAAAAAGGGATTGAATTTGCATGGGATCTGCTTGTTAACGGCTATGGCCTGCCGGCAGAAAAGCTATGGGCTTCAGTCTATCTTGACGATGATGAAGCATATAATATCTGGAGTAAAAATACCGGCGTGCCGGAAGACCGGATTGTGCGGTTTGAGGAAAAGGATAATTTCTGGTCAATGGGAGATACAGGCCCATGCGGCCCGTGCAGTGAAATACTCCTTGACAGGGGAAAAGAGTTCGGTTGCAACAGTCCTGATTGCAAAGTTGGATGTGAATGCAACAGGTACCTTGAGTTGTGGAATCTTGTCTTTATGCAGTATAACCGCGATGCTGCGGGGGAAATGACCCCCCTTCCAAAACCCAGTATAGACACAGGGATGGGCATTGAACGGATAGCCTCTGTTGTACAAAATGTGCCTACAAACTTTGATACCGATCTTATCCGCCCGATTATTACAATGGTGGAAACTCTTTCAGAAAAAAAGTTCGGCAGTTCTATGCAAAACGACATAGCTATGAAAGTAATTGCCGACCACACCAGAGCTGCCGCATTTCTTATTGGCGACGGAGTGCTTCCATCTAATGAGGGAAGAGGATATGTGCTTCGCCGAATCATACGCAGAGCAATACGTTATGGCCGCAATATAGATCTTTCAAAGCCGTTTCTTCATAAAACAGCAGAAGTGGTTTTTGATATAATGAAAACACCCTACCCTGAGCTTTTAAATGCTTCTGCTTTTATCAAAAATGTAATTCAAAATGAAGAAGTCAGATTTTTAGAAACCCTTGATAACGGGCTTAAGCTTTTAAACGAAACTCTTGCCGATATAAAAGCAAAAAATCAAAACCAGGTGCCTGGAAATATAATATTCAAACTCTACGACACCTATGGGTTTCCAGTCGATATCATAAGGGATGTGGTAAGGGATGAAAACATGACCCTGGATATGACCGGCTTTAACGAGGCTATGGAAGAACAGCGAACCAGATCCAGATCTGTTACTTCCTTTTCAGAAGTCAGCGATGCCTATAAGAAACTTTCGTCAGATGGAATAAAACCGGATTTCGTTGGCTATGAGCAGAATCTTTGTGCCTCATCTATCCTTACAATAGTAGAAAATGGTAATGAAGTTCAGGAGGCAACAACCGGCACAATTGTTGAAGTTGTATCAAAAGCTACACCTTTTTATGCTGAATCCGGAGGCCAGGTAGGTGATAAAGGGAAAATAACAGGTACAAATTTTGAAATGGATGTTTATGGCACTATTAAAGACCCTACTGGCCTTATAATACATAAAGGTAAAATAATTTCAGGGAGCATTAAAAAGGGAGATAATGTAACCCTTATTGTTGAAAAAATGCGTCGCGAGTCGATTGAATGTAACCACACTGCCACACATATACTTCATTTTGCATTACGCAAGGTGCTGGGCGAGCATGTAAAACAGGCTGGTTCATTTGTATCATCGGACAGGCTCCGTTTTGATTTTACCCATTTCTCTCGGGTTGACGGCGATACTTTAAATAAAATTGAAACCATTGTAAACAATCGGATACGCGAAAATGTTTTGGTTGAAACAAAAGAAATGGATGCTGAAGAAGCTTTTAAATCAGGAGCTACAGCCCTTTTTGAAGAAAAATATGGAGACAGGGTCAGGGTTGTTTCCCTTGCATCTTTCAGCAAGGAACTCTGCGGAGGAACTCATACCAGCCGCACCGGCAACATCGGCATTTTCAAGATAATCGGGGAATCCAGCGTAGCATCGGGAATAAGAAGGATCGAAGCCCTGACAGGCGAAGCAGCACTTGAATATATCCAAAAGACTTCAAAAATAGTTCAGGAAACAGCCCGCCTGATAAAGGAAAAACCGGAAGATATTTCAAAGAGAATAGACAAAACAATCAGCGAACATAAGTCCGCTGAAAAGGAAATAGAAAAACTTAAAGCAAAAATTGCGGCCACAAAGGCGGATAGCTCTGAAGACGGCATTAAATTAATAAACGATGTAAAGGTTCAGGTAAAAAAGGTCGCAGTTGACACGCCTGCAGCCATTAGAGATCTGGCTGACAGATTCAAGGAAAAAATAAAATCCGGAATCGTTGTGCTTGGCAGTATCGCAGGCCCCAAGGTCATGCTTATCGTGGTTGTGACAAAGGATTTAACGAATCGTTTTAATGCAGGAAGCATTATAAAACAGGTTTCAGCCATAGTAGGCGGCGGCGGCGGCGGAAGACCCGATATGGCCCAAGCCGGCGGTTCCATGCCTGAAAAACTGGATCAGGCGCTTGAAAAAGCATACGAAATCGTGGAGAAAATGTAGAATTACTTAACTCCTTAATTAATATATGATGGCTTCGTAAAAAGTCAAAAAATACCGTTTTACGTCATTCCGGCGAAAGCCGGAATCCAGTAAATTCAATGCGTTCTGGATGCCGGATCAAGTCCGGCATGACGATTTCGGGACTTTTTACGAGTTCATCAATATATAAATCTTTTCGCAAAAAATGTAAGCCGATAATCCAATGGACATCCCCTGCTTCACCGATCTCACCTGATTGAATTTTGAGATATCCATCCAAGCCATCTGCTCCCAGATAAACAGCAATGCCAAACATTTGTCGAAAATTACCCATGATACAGCAGTATCCAATTTCACCATCGTCCGGATTCTGAACGCCAAACAGATCATCATCATACATCCAGTCCCAGCATCCCAGTTTTTTAAATTCTACAACTACATCATATAATCTCCGCCATTCTTTCATCGAAGGTGTTTTTTCTTTCATGTTCGCTAACCTTTTTTTCGTTTTTTAACCCTTTTTTTAGCCGTAAATTCACAAATACCGGCGATACCGTAAGATAACTCGACCCTGTTTTTAATATTTTCTAACTCTGCATTCCATCGTAACCCCAAAAAGGCCATTAAAGAATTCATATCTCAACAACCCTTATCAAGAATGGCCTCAGCCACTTTTCCCTTAACCAGCCAGATTTCCTTTTTTCAAATCTGCAATCCAGCGCTGAAATTGATGAGGTATCAGCAAATCAAAGGTGTAATGCTGTTTCGCATCTGGCTGATATCTGCTCTCAAGGTCTGCCAGGTTCAATGCGCCTAATTTTCTGTTCACCCTTTCAAAGTGAGCTTTTGCATACTCCTTTTTTGCCGGGGTTGCTTCGTCCCGCTCTTCATCAGATTTGATCTCCACCGCTCTGATAAGGCTTTCTATACCGTCGTCCTGGAGTTTTTTCAGTTTTTCAAGATGATCCAGGTACCCTTCACCGTCAAGCCTTGAAATGTACTCATCAAGATCAATCTTTATGAAAAAATCGGGATTAAAACTTCGCTTGACCCTGTCTTTTCCGCCTTTCCAGTATTCATAATCAATGGAGTAAAAATTCTTATCAGGTGATTTTATCCAGGAATCAATATAATCAGAATTGTCTATCAGTTGAAAAACAAACTCCTTTTCCGGTGAATGAGAGACCAGAACTATGTTTTGCGGACTTTTCAGTTTTGATGTATTTACCACATAGGGCGGTCTTGTATCGCCCTTTACAAATGTCCGGATGATTTCATCTCTTCTTTCCACAAAATCTTCAGGCTTAAAAAGGGAAAGCTGTTGCTTATCTTTCGGGCGAGCTCTTAATTCGTTGATGAACTCGTAAAAAGTCTCTAAATCGTCATGCCGGACTTGATCCGGCATCC
>JASEIZ010000013.1:0-17891 GCA_030017395.1 Desulfobacterales bacterium
CCAAACATTTAACAGTGTTGGATTGCCTAATCAGAGGCACGATATGAAGCCTATAAACGAGGTGAGATTGAGGCAACTGATTGAGTGGACATAGGGGACATCCATTGGATTGTTTTAATGTGGCTGAGCAATTATACCGTTTTTAGATTAAAAACTTTAGTTGACTTTCACCTTCTTCCCGGCCCACAGCGCCAGCTTTTCACGAAAGATCTTTGAATTATGGCGTATGTCAACAGGGAATGCTTTCTTAAAAAGGATTGTATCAATATCTTTTGTTAAGGGGTATTCCTTTGCCAGCGCAAAAAGCTCAAGCATAAGCTGCTTTTTTTTACCCCTGCTATCCTGTGGTTCCAGCTCTATGCATATCACAGGTCTTTGTTTTGGCGGCGATCCTATGCCCACAAGGGCGCTTCGAAACACCCTTGGGTGATTGTTAAAGATTGCTTCGCAGGGAATGGTAAAAAGCGTGCCCTTTTCAGTAATCACGCGGTGATTTTTGCGGCCGCAAAACCAGATTCTACCCTTTTTATCCATCCAGCCAAGATCGCCCATTCTGTGCCATATTCTCTCATTGTCTTTGATCTTTGAAAGCGCATCTGCACGGGTGTTGTTAAAATATTGTTTTGTGACAAGATCTCCGCTAACCGCAATTTCGCCGATCTCACTATCGGAAACCACAAGACCATCCGACCATTTTTCAATCGGCTCGTCACTTATCTCAATAATACGAACGTCTATTCCATCAAGCACGCGACCAACGCACATGCCAAATCCCTGCTCGCTGAGCTTTCCGGTTTCAGAAAAAATTTCATTGCCGGCTATCGATACTATCGGAACGGCTTCGGTAGCGCCGTAAGGTGTATGAATCTCTGCATCATCACGCAACATGGTGGAAAACCGCTTAATATTGGATGGAGATACAGGTGCGCCGGCTGAGACAACCCTTTTCAAAGACAAAAGTTTTATCCCTTTGCTTTTTCCATAACGCCCTACACGATTAAGCAGAGCAGGCGAAGCAAACATGTTTGTAACTCCCTGGTTTGTTATCGCCTCGATGATCTTTTCAGGATTTACAAGCGCCGGTTTTGTGGGGTCCATATCAGGTATCACCGCAGTCATCCCCAGCGCGGGATCAAACAGGGCAAAAAGCGGAAAGGTTGGAAGATCGATTTCATCCTCTGTTATGTTGAAGTGAGATTTTATATGACGTATCTGGGCATCAAACATGCCGTGAGTATATACTACCCCTTTTGCAGGGCCTGTGCTTCCGGTTGTAAACAGGATGGCCGCTGTTTCATCATGGGCGGTTTCAGCTGCGGTATATGATTGCCATGGAATCTGCCGGATATGTCGAAGAGTAAGCCCTCCCCAGAACCAGCGCCTGCCTGTTGTAATGCTTGTTTTTACTGTTCTGAAATATTTTGGAAACAGGACTCGAAGTGCGTGTGCGGCTGGAATACCGATAAAAGCATCCGGCTTGCTTTCTTTAAGGCACAGAAGCATGCGGCCTGTTCCCATTCCCGGATCGACTACAACAGGTATTGCGCCCACTTTGAATATCGCAAATGTTAAGGAAAAAAAATCCGGGCCCGGTTTTACCATTAAAACAATTCTTGTCCCGCGCGTAATCCCGGCCTTTTCCAGTCCGTGTGCCAGACAGTCGGATTCCCTGTCAAGCTGCTGAAATGTAAGATGACAGTATGCAACCCTTTTGTATTCATCCCGAACCACAGGATAGACAACAGCCCTTTTATACGGCTGCACGTGGGCCATTCTTTTCAAATAAGACGAAATATTTACAATTTTGTTATCAGCCTTCACTTGCATTTTTTTACTCACCGCAGAGCCGCAGAGAACGCAAAGAAGTTTCTTTTTGTTTTCCGTCCTCTCACACGCGGCGCACCTGCTGCGACGTGTCGCTATCACGGCGAAAGCGCCTGCGCTGCGCGACGGAAAACAAAAAAATCTTTAACCTCAGCGTTCTCTGCGGCTCAGCGGTAAAATATAAGATTTTTAATAAAAACCCAAATTACTATACATTATGCCTGGTTAAAAAATCTTTGACAAGCAGACAGATCTTTTTGGGTTCATCTTCCAGAACATAATGGCCCGCATCTGAAAACAAATTGACCTCTGCTTCCGGAAAACGGCGCTGCCACTCGGCAAGGTATGACACATCAAAAACAAAGTCGTGTCTGCCCCAGCATATTAGCATGGGGATGCCCTTAAGTTTATGCATATTTTCATCCACATATTTTACAAGACCATAGCTTGGATCATTTTCGGACACAGGAATATCCCTGACAAAACAAAGAGTTGCCAGCCTGTTTTTCCAGCAGTTGTACGGAGCGATGAGCCCTGATTTTACATCTCTGGAAAGCCCTTTGTGTGACGCCATAAACAGAGCACTGTGTGCAAAAAGATTGAAACCAAGGACCGCAACAGTTGCAAGCGGCCCCATATTCCGCACAAGCCGCAGCCTGAAAGGAAGTTTCTTTTTGCCCGGCGGGAAAAAACCCGCTGTATTCATTATCACTATGCGGCTTATCCTTTCAGGATGCCTCAAAGCATAGGCCATGCCGATCATCCCGCCCCAATCATGGAGTATAAGCGTAACATTTTCCGATAACTCAAGGTGGTCAAACAGGGCTTCAATATCATCCACACGTCTCTTGAGAATGTAATTGTATCTGTTTTTATCCGGTTTGTCTGAAAGGCCGCAGCCGATATGATCGATAGCGATTGCGCGAAAATGCGCTGAAAGCTCTTTAACCAGTTCGCGATAATAGAAAGACCATGTAGGATTTCCGTGTATCATTACAACAGGATCGCCGGTTCCTTCATCAATAAAATGATACTTCAAACCTTTAAGGTTCATGTAATGGGATTTAAATGAGTATAGATGTTTGAAAGAGGATATATCAACCGGTCTGTTCTTTTTCATATTTTGTAACTACTAAGGTTCACAGTTTACGGTTCACGGTTTACGGTTTTTTAAATGAATTATGCAACGACTGAAACATTTTAACCGTTAACTGTAAACTGTTAACCGTAAACGGTCGCTATATTTTTTACCACTCAATACCCAGCATAATGCAGTTAAGACCGCTGCCGATTCCAAAAAATCCAACCAGATCGCCCGGCACAAGAAACTCACGTTCTGATGCTATTGCGGCGGTAATTGGAAGAGACACGGTGCCGATATTTCCAAGAAACTCAAAGGTGGTAAAATCCCTTTTTTTTGGAATGCCTATGGCTTCAAGCAGGGTTCTCTGGTGGGTCGCTCCCACCTGATGACAAATAATTTTATCCGGCTTATCATCAGGCAGTGACAGCTCTTTTCTAAAGTCGTTGAACGTTTCTATCCCCAGAGTCACGCCGTTTTGCAACACACCTACAGAATCTGTTTCCATGGCATTAAGCCCGCTGGCGGGTATGCCTGTGTCCGGCCCCCAGCGACACAATTTATAATACTCTGCAGCGCTTCTTATTACTCCTCCGACAACACGATGACTGCCCCTGCCTGCGATAGACTCATCCGTTAAAAGCACAGCCACAGCCCCTGAGCCACCAGTCAGGGTGGCGATTTTTTTCTTAAAATTATCCATATTCCCGGCTTCAAGGAGCTGCTCGATAGTAATATCAATTATCTCTCGTGAAGACTCGCATGATGTTACAAGGCCTGCCCTGATCTGGCCAAGCTCGATTGCATTAGCCACCTGCAGCATTCCGTTTAAAATTCCAAGGCAGGCATTCGACACATCATAAATCATGGTTTCAGGACTCAAACCAAGACCGTTTGATACGGCGCACGCGGTTGCAGGTTCTAAATCATCCCTGCAAACTCCGCCGTAAATTAGCATACCGATATCCTCAGGGGAAATGCCCGAGGCTTCGATAGCCTTTTGTGCCGCCTTAATTGCCCCTTCAGACATTTTATAGCCAGGATCCCAAAATCTGCGTTCGGAAATTCCTGTTATAACCTCCAGTTGCCCTTTCTGAAAGTGGAGAGTTTTATAAAGCGGCTCCAGGCGTTTTTCAAGATCATCTGATGTTACTATGTTGGGAGCAAGCTCATAACCAAAAGACTCTATGTAAACCTTAGAATATCGCATTTGCCTTATATTTACTTGATTATATTTTACAATTAAATTAATGAACCAATAAAAAATCACGAATTTAAATCCAACAGGTTATTGCCATACCAGAACTCATGTAAAAGGCAAGAATTATTTAATTTGATTCTTAAAACAGGAAACAGAGAAAAAAATTATGAATTATCGTGATCGATCGGAATGTGGGCTATTAAATTTATCTGATATTGGACGACAGGTCTATTTGTTTGGCTGGGTTGATTCTTTGCGCGATCATGGCGATGTGCTGTTTATTCATCTGAGGGATCGAAGCGGCATTGTTCAGGTTGTTTTCAGCCCTGAATTTACAGATAAAGCAATTTGCAGCCTGGCTGCTGATCTTAGAAATGAATTTTGCGTCAATGTCTCAGGACAGGTAGTTAAACGGGCAGAGGGTACGGAAAATCCCTGTATAGAAACAGGAAACCTGGAAGTCATTACAACCGACATGACAATTCTCAGTAAATCGAGCGTCCTGCCGTTTTCTATTTCAGAAAAGGCCATGCTTGCCGGAGCCGATAACCCGGTTTTTAAATCAGCATCAGGGGCGGTATCAGAAGATTTGAGGCTTCAGTATCGATATCTTGATCTGAGACGGCCGACCATGCAGGATTTTATAATCAAGCGGCATAACATCAACAAATGTATCCGAAAGTATCTCGACGACAAAGGATTTATCGACATAGAAACACCGATGCTTACTAAAAGCACACCTGAAGGCGCCCGTGATTACCTGGTTCCAAGCCGGCATTTTCCGAAACGTTTTTATGCCTTGCCACAGTCACCCCAGCTGTTTAAACAGCTTTTAATGATCAGCGGTTTTGAAAAATATTACCAGATCACCCGCTGTTTTCGAGATGAAGATCTGCGCCCCAACCGCCAGCCCGAATTTACCCAGCTGGACATCGAGGCTTCTTTTATTGATGAGACTTTTATCTATGAGCTCATCGAAGAGCTGCTTGTAAGGATTTTTGAAATCAACGGCATAACACTTCCCAGGCCATTCCCATATATTACATGGCAGGAGGCTATTGAAAGCACCGGAACCGACAGGCCGGATTTGCGTTTTGGTTTAAGATTTATTGAAGCCACCGACATTTTCACCAATACCGATTACACAATTTTCAAACAGATTCTGCAGCGAGGCGGGCATATCAAAGGCATCAATGTCAAGGGCGCATCAAATCAGTTGAGCAAAAATATCCTTCAAAATGAATATGCAAAGGAAATTGTGCCTGGTTTCGGAGCCAAGGGAATGACATGGATGCGTATAAACAATGGAAAGCTGGACTCAAATATTGTGCAGTTTTTTAGCGAGGATGAAAAACGCCTGATAATAAAACGCTTTGGCGCTGGAGACGGAGATGTGATTTTAATGATTGCCGATCCGTCCCGCAGCCTGGTAAATAACGTTTTAGGTCAGCTCCGGCTTCACGTAGCCAACCGTCTGGGGATGATTCCCATGGACAGTTACTGCCCGGTCTGGGTTACGGACTTTCCGCTTTTTGAGATGACTGAAAGCGGTATTACTTCCAGTCATCACCCTTTTACAGCTCCGGATCGAACCGACTTTGATCCCAAAGATATGGAAGCGCTTTTGTCTTTAAAGTCGCGCGCCTATGATATAGTTGTTAATGGAGAGGAGCTTGGCGGCGGCAGTATCCGTATTCACGAAAAAAAACTTCAGCATAAGATTTTTCAGGCACTGGCGCTTTCCGAGAAAGAGGTGGAGGAAAAATTCGGGTTCTTTTTAAATGCATTTGATTATGGGCCCCCGCCACATGGAGGGCTCGCGTTAGGCATGGACAGGGTAATCGCCATGATCCTGAAAACACCGTCGATCCGTGAAATCACGGCTTTTCCAAAAAATCGCAGCGCCTTTTGTCCTTTGACTCAGGCGCCTTCCAGCGTCGATTATGAGCAGTTAGCCGAATTGGGCATGCTTGATATTAAAGGAAAAGAAGAACTTTCCGGGGTTTCTCAACAAAAGGAACAGATAGACAATCTTTCCTGGTTGTCGCGTATCGGCATACTGGAAGGCGAGCGCCCTGAAATCAAAGCCGCTGTCGCAGATGCAGTCAAGATGGCCGGGCATGTGAATGAAAAAGCAGGTTCAAGCGAACCCATGTTTTCGGTTTTTGCCCTGAAAAACCGTTTCAGGGACGGTACCTCTCCCAAAATCTGCAACATGGTCAAAAACAGGAACCTTTTTAAAAATGCACCTGCTGTAAAGGGCGATTTTTTCAAGGTGGACACAATTCTGGAGTAAAGAGGAGTTTGCATGCAAGAAACAATTTTCAGCTATATGGACCCGGCGCCTCCATGCGCGCCTGAAAACAGCATACTTAAAGGATTAACCGTTGCGATACAGCCAAACCTTTCTGTCCGGGGGTGGCCCACGCAGGCCGGTTCCAGAGCACTGGAAGGGTTTATTGCCATTGAAGATGCCACGGTTGTCGAGCGGCTCAGGCAGGCCGGGGCAACCATTAAAGGCGCTACATACATGAGTGAACTCGGTCTTGGTCTAACTGGCGACACAGGCGCCGATGCTCTTAAAAATAACGAAGCAGATATCGTAATAATAACCGATAACATGGGTGAATCACGTGTTTCCGCATGTGCTGCCGGTGTTTTTGGATTCAAGCCCAGCTATGGAATTGTATCCCGCTTTGGTCTGATCGGCCTGATACCGTCAATGGAATGCTTTGGAATTCTGGCAAAAAAACTTGCGGATGTTTCCATGGTAATCGGTGTTATAGCTGGAAATGACAGCAGGGATTTGTCCATGCCTGATTTTGGGCCTGAATCCGGGCCTGAGCTCAAACTGCCTGATTTTTCACGGGTGTTTGAAGCAAAAAAACCGGCCCGCTCCTGCGGCGTGATCAGGGAATGCCTTGAAATCATGGAAAAGGAAGAACTAAGCGCCTTTGAGGCGACAATATCAAAACTTGCCAAACGCGGCATTCAAACCATTGAGATCGGTTTAGAAGATTTTAACATGGTCCGGACAGTGCATAATATAATCGGCGCTGTTGAGGCGTCATCCAGCGCCGGTAAATATGACAGCGTGCGCTATGGACACAGGGCAGCAGGCGGTAAAAACTGGAATGAAATGTATATTAATTCCCGCGCCGAATCTTTTGGTGTGTCGATCAAATCTTATCTTTTTCAGGGATCATACTTCCAGAACGAAAACTACAATGCTTTTGTTGATGCAGCCCGTATTCGAGGACGTCTTTCAGCAGGGCTGGACCAGGCGCTGGAAAATGCGGACTTTCTCATGCTTCCCACGATACGCAAGGCAATTGATCCTTTTACGGCAGACACGGTCAATGAAATTTATGACAGCTTCCCATGGACGTTAATCGCAAATATTACAGGCCATCCTGCTATTACGCTGCCAAAGATGGTTGTGTGCAAGGATATGGATATTGGAATGCAGATTATAGGCCCGCGGTTTAAAGATGCAAACATGCTTTCCATAGCAGCTCAACTTAGTATTGGATAATTTATAATCACCGCTGAGGCGCAGAGGTCGCGGAGAATTTGTTTCTTTTTTGCTTTCCGCTGAGAGGGCGGAAAACAAAAACATGCATCCCTGTGGGACAAAGAAATAACTATTTGAACTTCAATACAATATTACTATTGTAAAGCTTGATATTTTCTTTTGCCGTCCTCTCAACGGCAAAAGAAATAATATTTAACTCTGCGTTCTTTGCGTCTCAAGCGAAGCGGGCGGTGAAACAATATAAAAAATACCTTGTCGAATTAACGAATTAGAGCACTTAGGCTTAAGGATCAGGCATAAGGAGAATACACACTATGGCTTACGAAGCTGTCATAGGTCTTGAAATACATGTCCAACTAAATTGCAGCAGCAAAATGTTTTGCGATTGTCCAAACAGACCCGGAGACGACCCGAATACTAATATCTGCCCGATCTGCCTCTGGCTGCCCGGCACTGTGCCTATGTTCAGCATTGAAACCATTGAAAAGGCTACGCTGGCCTGTCTGGGACTGAACTGCGAGATTCAGCCGCTAAGTGCATTTGATCAGAAGGTTTATTACTATCCTGATCTGCCTAAAGGATTTCAGCTTTCACAGCACCACATGCCCCTGGCCAAAGGCGGGTATGTGGAAATTATCGATGAAAATAAAAAGCCCAAAAAACTGCGCCTGCACCATGTCCACATGGAAGAAGATGTTGCCAAGCTTGTCCATGAAACCGAAGGGCGCACTCCGATCAGCCTGGTTGACTTCAACAGGGCAGGAACCCCTTTGATTGAAATTGTTACCGAACCTTGCATGCACAACCCCCATGACGCCATGGAATTTTTAAAAACCCTGCGACGCGAAATTCGATATACAGGAAGCGCCGAGTGCAGCATGGAACAGGGAACCATGAGATGTGACGCAAATATTTCCTTGCGGCCTGAAGGCAGCGAGGAGCTTAATACCAAGGTGGAAATTAAAAACATGAATTCCATCCACAATGTCGGAGATGCCATTGCCTATGAGATCAAACGCCAGACCGAATCTCTTAATAACGGGGAGCCGATTGTATTGCACACCCGGCTGTGGAATCCTGAAAAGCGAATCACTACTGCGATGCGGGCAAAAGCTGAAGGACCATGCGTGCCGGATCCGGCTGTGTCCCAGATTGTTGTAACCGATGAATGGCTGAAAAAAATCGCTGCCCGCTTGCCGGAAATGCCAAACCGGAAAATCAGCCGATTTGTTGCTCAGTATGGACTGATGCATGATGAGGCCGTGCAGATGAGTTCGGAAATAGAGTTGTCCGCATATTTTGAAGCAGTTGTTAAAAGTGGCCCTTCCCCTCGAACAGCAGCCAGCTGGATTTCAACGCAACTGATCCCTGCCATGAAAGAACAGGGTTATGAGTTTAAAGATTTATCTGTAACTCCGGCACAATTTGCAGGCTTGATTAGTATGCTGGAAAAAGATAAAATCAATTCGAATTCAGCCAGGGTTGTACTGGCAAAACTTTTTGAAACCAGCCGGACGCCGGAAGAAATTGTTGAACAATTCGGTTTCATGCAGGTTTCGGACATGGATGCTCTTGAGTCTATTGTAAAACAGGTGATCGAAAAAAATCCTTCTGCGGTTGAAAATTATAAAAACGGCAACAAAAAATCCACGGGTTTTCTGATTGGTCAGGCCATGAAGCTGTCCAAAGGCAAAGCCAATCCTAAACGTCTGCAGGAAATTTTTAAAGAAAAACTAATTTAAACCACGGGCAACCGGTTGACCTGTCATCTTGGCCAGAGATCTTTGCAAAAACACAAGGAGGTTTGAATCATGTTGAAATCGCACAGAATGGAGAGACCTTTTGTTAAACATGGCAGTAATTTTGTATATCTTTTTTTTGCATTCATTATGCTATCGTGTTTTTTATTTACTTGTAACGGAATCGCATCAGATTCCCCTGCCGAGTCTAAAGGTAAAAAGCTAAAGATTCTTCATGTCATGAGCTACCACTATCCCTGGAAATGGACGGAAGACCAATTAAACGGTTTCAAATTTGCTCTTAAGGATGTGGATATTGAATACAAGATATTCCAAATGGATACAAAAAGAAAAAGTGACGAAGCTTGGAAACAAAAGGTTGCTAATGAAGCCATTGAACTCATCAAAAACTGGAAACCTGATTTGGTTTACACAAACGATGATGTTGCCCAAAAATATGTAGTGACAAAATTTATTAACGACAAAATCCCTTTTGTGTTTAGCGGTGTCAATGCTGATCCGTTGGAATATGGTTTTGTAGGCAGTAAAAACATCACAGGGGTACTGGAACAGGAGCATTTTATAGCGTCGGTAAATTTATTAAAAAAGATTGATCCAAGAGTAAAGAAAATAGCCGTTATTCTGGATGATGGACCGACCTGGCCTGGAGTCGTTTGCCGCATGAAATCAAAATTAAACCAGATACAGGATGTTAAATTTGTTCGATGGGAAGTAATAAAAACATTTTCCCAGTATAAAGACATAATAACATCACTTCAAAATGAGGTTGATGCCATCGCACTGTTGGGGATTTTTACCTATAAAGATATTGATGGAAAGAATGTAGAATATACCGATGTGCTTAAATGGACGGCTGAACATAGTCGGTTGCCGGATTTTAGCTTTTGGGCGGATAGAATATCATACGGCACTCTTTGCACCGTAACCGTTTCCGGATATGAGCAGGGCCTGGCAGCGGGTAAAATGGCAAGAAAAATATTAATCGATGGAGATAGCCCAAACAGTATCCAAATGCTTCCAACGCTGAAGGGAGAACCTGTGATAAGTCTTGCCAGGGCAAACAAACTTGGTTTGACTGTAGAAACAGAAATTTTACTCTCTTCTCAAGTCATCGATAAATTTAACTGGGAAAAATAAATGAAACTCACATTGCAAATTAAAATCCTTTTAATCACCATAGCCATTATTATTCTGTCGATCAGCGCAAACAGTGTGATTAACAGTGTAATTTTTGTCAATGAATACACCAATGTTCTTGGTGAGAAATCCTTTGCTGTTGGTCAATCACTTAAAATACAGCTTGATCGTCTATTAAGGCTAAATATCCCCCTGGACAAATTAGTCGGATTTGAAAAACAATGCTCGGATCTGGTGAACACATATGACGACATACTTTATGCAGCGGTACTGGATACAAACAACATAATCCTCTTTCATAATGATATGTCTCAGCATGGAAGGAAACTCTATTATATTCCTAAATCCGATATTCATTCATTTAAACAGAAATTTTTTGAACTGAAAAATGAAGCATCTGAAACGATTTATCAATCAAGAATTCCTATAATCGACAGCCATAAAGAGTATCAAGGAATGGTGATCATTGGATTCTCGGATGAGGCTATTAAAGCCAAAAGAAACCGTATGATTTTCGCCTCAGTACTCATAGGTGTGTTCTCTGTGGCATTTGCTGCCTGTTTGGTTGTTTCCTTAATTCATTTAATCGTTTCCAAGCCTCTCAATAAATTTATATCAGATATTCAATTAATTCGATCTGCTAAAGCTGATGAATTGCAGCTGATAAAATCTCGATCAAACGATGAGATTGGGCAGTTAAAGAAAGCGTTTAATGACTTGATGGCTGATTTAAACGCGTCGAATAATAAAATTAAGAAATATACCGAACAGCTTGAATCAGAAATACAGGCTCGCACCGCTGAATTAACCATAGCCAATCAAAAGCTTCAGCATGATATGATTGTCATTAAAGAAACAGACAAAGCGCTTAAAAAAAGTGAATTCAAATACCGGTCAATGATGGAATCCATGACCGATCCGGTCTATATCTGTTCCCCTGATTTTAAGGTTGAATACATGAATCCGGCAATGATTAATCGCATTGGGCGGAATGCTGTCGGAGAGCCCTGCCACAGCGCCATACACGGCAAGAACAAAAAATGTGATTGGTGCGTTTTTGATAAGGTTGCAAAAAATGAAACAATCGAGACGACTGTTCTGAGTCCGCTTGATAAAAGAAACTATCGCCAGATACACATGCCGATCGTTCACCGTGATGGAACGGTGTCGAAAATGAGCCTCTTTAGGGATATAACAGACCTTTTAATTGCCGTTGAAGAGAAAGAAAAAGCCAAAGCACAGTTGTTGCAATCCCAAAAGATGGAATCTATCGGCACTTTGGCGGGCGGTATTGCACATGACTTTAATAATCTGATGACAACCGTTATCGGCAATGCTCACCTGGTATTAATGTTAACAGGCAAGGATGATCCGGTTCGTAAAAAGATAGAAGCTATTGAAGCCGCCGGGGGAAAAGCCGCTGATTTGACCCGGCAGATTCTCGCCTTCAGTCGTAAACAGATGATTCAGCCTAAGGTTTTAGATATCAATGAGGTATTAACGGACATAAAGAGTATGCTTGTTCGTTTGGTTGAAGAGAGTATAGAGATGAAGATGATTTACGAACCTGCCTTATGGCCCGTAAAGATGGACCCTTCCCAGATTAATCAGATAGTAATTAATCTTGTCACCAACGCCAGGGACGCCATGCCGGCAGGAGGAAAGCTTACCATTGAGACGGCCAACGCAAATCTGGATGAAAACTATTTTCGCGAGCACGGTGTCGAAAAGCAGCCAGGCTCTTATGTGATGTTGTCTGTGAGTGATACCGGTATCGGGATGGACAAAGAAACCCTGGAACATATATTCGAACCTTTCTATACCACCAAGGAGGTGGACAAAGGCACGGGTTTAGGCTTGTCCACAGTATATGGCGTTGTCAAACAAAATAAGGGTTTTGTGTGGGTCGACAGTGAACCCGGGCAAGGATCAACCTTTAAGATATACCTGCCTGTAACAAAGGGCGATCCTGGAACAAAGAAAAAAGACCTGCCCCGCGATTATGTGCCCAAAGGCTCTGAAAACATTTTAATCGTGGAAGATGATCTTTCGGTTCGCAAGCTGATCTGCGAATTTCTGGATCAATACGGATATCAGGTGCTGGAAGCGGAAAATGGTGAAAAAGCCATAAAGATAGCCGGCAAGCACAATGGCCCGATACATCTGTTGATAACCGATGTGGTGATGCCGAAGATGAGTGGTCGTGAAGTTGCGGACAATCTGAAATCACATCGACCGGAAATTAAGGTTCTTTACATATCAGGATATACGGATAGAAACTTACCCGGCTTTTTGGAGGAAGGCGCTAATTTTCTTAAAAAGCCGTTTTCACCGGAAGTTTTGGCGCACAAGGTACGGGAGGCGCTGGATAGTTGAAGCATGGTTGTTTTCTTGTTGTTGTCTGATATTTCAACAATTCTAAGATGTTACGTTTTTTAATTTTTTTTTGATTCAACAAAAAAAATCTTGATATGCGTTTTTAAAAAGAATATTGTGTCTCACTTTTTATGGTGGCTACTTTCAAAACAAACCTAAATAATTAAGGAGAAAAAATGCAATCACCATCAAGTTTAGAGGTTAAGCAAACCCAGAATATAGAAGAGAAGGATGACGAACCGCCAAGTAGTTGTTTCCCTTTTGTCGAAAATTCTTATCCCCTATCGACCAATTCTTTTATTAATCTATCGAACAATTTAATTTCTTCAATTATCCCTAAAAAAACCAAATCAAAAATACTCCCGGTTACCTTCAGCTTTAGAAAAAAGTTTTTTCCAACAATTTCAACAAAGAAATGGAATGATTGGCATTGGCAAATCAGCAACAGGGTTTGTAGTTTAGAACAATTGAAACGTTTTATTAAAATCTTTCCAGAAGAAGAAAGCATTTTTAAACAACTTAATTCAAAATTGCCGGTTGGCATTACACCGTATTACATGAGTCTTTTGTCACCAGATAAACCAGAACACCCGTTACGTCGAACAGTAGTTCCAACAATACATGAACTTTTTAAATCGCCTGAAGAGAAAGACGACCCTCTGGGAGAAGAACATCAAAGCCCCGTGCCGGGACTCGTTCATCGTTATCCTGATCGGGTGCTTTTTCTAATTCTTGATTTTTGTTCTACTTACTGTCGCTATTGCACACGTTCTCGTGTTGTCGGCCATGGATCGATTCTTCCTGCAAGATCTCGTTTGGAAAAGGCAATTGAATACATAAAGAACAATCCTGCAATTCGTGATGTTCTTATTTCAGGAGGAGATCCGCTTACTTTGAGCGATAACAGATTAGAATGGCTTCTTATACGTTTAAGACAAATTCCGCATGTTGAAATCATACGTATTGGAACCAAGGCTCCGGCAGTGTTACCTCAGAGAATTACGCCTAACTTGGTGAAAATGTTACGAAAATACCATCCATTGTTGATGAGCTTGCATTTTACTCATCCCGAAGAATGTACTCCAGAAGCATATCGTGCCTGCAATATGCTTGCTAATGCCGGCATTCCTTTGGGTTCTCAAACAGTGTTGCTCAAAGGCATCAACGATGATGTGCCAACAATGAAAACCCTTATGCACCAACTCCTTAAAATGCGAGTAAGGCCTTATTATCTTTACCAGTGTGATCTTATCACAGGCTCAAGTCATTTTAGAACATCTATTGATAAAGGTTTGGAAATCATTCAAGGGTTGAGAGGACATACCAGTGGATATGCTGTTCCACATTATGTTATAGATGCTCCTGGCGGCGGCGGTAAAATACCGTTAATGCCTGATTACCTTATGAGAAGAGAAGGAAATAATTTATTACTCAAAAACTATGAAGACCGCATTTTCCGATATACTGATACAGTAAATTGTTGTTAGAGTTGTTAATATGATTGAACGGTTACATATGATTTTCCCAAAGTTTAGAAATGAATCAGAATGATGCAATAATATGGCACGGAATGCTTTATTAAGAAACCCCAAAAGAAAAAGAAATTAAAAAATGAATATTGGACTAACTTACGATTTGCGTTCAGATTATCTGGCTTCAGGATACACCGAAGAAGAAACTGCCGAATTTGACCATGACGATACAATTACAGCAATTGAAAGCGCCTTGCAGGTTCTTGGTTATAAAACCGAACGCATAGGGAATGCACGAAAGCTGACAGAGTGTCTTGTAAAAGGAAAAAGATGGCCGCTTGTATTTAACATTGCAGAAGGATTAAATGGTATTGCACGTGAAGCTCAAGTACCTGCTATTCTTGATCTTTATGAGATTTATTATACTTTTTCCGATCCTTTAATAATGAGTCTTACACTTCACAAGGGAATAACAAAAAAAGTGGTTCGCGACAGTGGTTTTTCTACACCGGATTTCTATGTTGTCGAACACAAAGCCGATGCTTTAAAAGTTTCTTTTGACCCTCCTTTTTTTGTAAAACCGGTTGCAGAAGGAACTGGAAAAGGAATTACTCAAAATTCCATTGTCTGGGAACGAGAAAATCTTCAAAGCATATGTAAAGAACTTCTTTATAAATATCATCAACCTGTGCTTGTAGAAAAATATCTTTCCGGGCGCGAATTTACAGTCGGCATTGTTGGCACAGGTGAAAATGCGAAAGTACTTGGAACACTTGAAGTTTTATTGCTTGATGGTGCTGAAAAAAATGTTTACTCATATTTTAATAAGGAACATTATAAAAAACTTGTGGAATATCATCTTCTTTTTCCGGAAAACGACAACACAGTTCAGGAAGCTGAAAATTTGGCACTTAAAATATGGCGGGTGTTAGGATGCAGAGATGGCGGCAGAGTGGATTTGCGCTGTGATGAGTATGGGAAACCGTTTTTTCTGGAAGTAAACCCGCTTCCCGGCCTACATCCTGAGCATTCTGATTTGCCCATTCTTTGTAATAAACTTGGCTTTTCTTATGTTGAGTTAATTAATCAAATTGTCACTTCTGCTATTAGTCGGGTTCCTGTGAAAAAGGCGTGGTAAAAAGAAAATTATGCTTAAAGTGGCAATTATACACAATCTGGTAACAAACGAGAGCGCAGTTGATGAAAGCGATGTAATTATTCAAGCTCAAGCCGTTGCCGATGCATTAATTGAGATAGGTCATCAGCCTGTTTCTGTTATGTGCGATTTAGACTTAAAAAGGCTCAAAGAAAGACTTGGCGAAATTCAACCCGATGCGGTCTTTAACCTGGTAGAGTCTTTGGACGGATCTGGGAATCTGATCCATTTGGTTCCATGTTTGCTTTATTCTATGGGGATTCCTTTTACAGGTTCGCCGTCTGAATCAATATTTTTAAGTTCACACAAGTTAATGGCTAAAGAACGGATGCAGATGGTAAATTTGCCGACACCCGCCTGGATTGGTCCTTATCCGCAAGATGTTTCATCATGGTTTAGGGATGACTTTTCCCCTGAAAAAAGGGAAAAAACTACCTGGATTATTAAATCAGTTTGGGAACACGGTTCTATTGGATTAGACAAGCAAGCGATATTTGATGAGAAAACCGACAATAAAAGTGTAAAAGAATATTTGCATAAACGAGCTTTACAATTAGATGATATGTGTTTTGCCGAGCAATATGTTGAAGGCAGAGAATTTAATATTTCGGTTTTGTCCGGGCCGGAAGGCCCTGAAGTCCTGCCACATGCTGAAATTTTGTTTGATGGATATGATAATAGCAGGTTGCGGATTGTAGATTATGCCGCTAAATGGGATGATAAATCTTATGAATATCATCATACACCCAGATGCTTTGATTTTCCCGCCACAGATAAATCTTTATTAACAGAACTTTCAACAATAGCAATTCAATGCCGGCAGGCTTTTGGGTTGGAAGGATATGCACGCATTGACTTTCGGGTTGATGACAACAAAAAGCCCTGGATACTCGAGGTCAATACAAATCCCTGTCTTTCTCCGGATGCAGGCTTTGCTGCCGCAGCAGAACATGCAGGCCTGTCTTTTGTAGATGTGGTAAGGCGAATTCTCGATAATGCAATCACCAGGAAATCACCCGGCAAATCCAGGTGTTTGTTAGACAGGAAAAAATATGTTGTTAAAAAAACCTGTCGCAACAGAGGCTTATCCGATACAAAAATAGTTTTTCGTTACAACCCTCTTCAAAAGGATATTGAAGATGTGCGCCAATTAATTAGCGCAACCGGTTTCTTCAACCCCGCAGAAATAAATGTGGCTGTTGAACTTGTTGAGGAACGATTAACAAAAGGTGAAAAAAGTGATTATCATTTTGTTTTTATAGAACATGATAATCGATTGATCGGCTATTCCTGTTTTGGTCTAATTCCTTGCACTGTTTCCAGCTATGATCTTTACTGGATCGCTATTCATCCGGATTTTAAAAGAAAGGGATTAGGACGAATGGTATTAAATGAAACCGAACGTTTAATTTATGAATCCAATGGGACACGTATTTATATCGAGACATCTCAGCGGTCACATTATTCCGGTACCCGTTCTTTTTATGAACAGTGTGGCTATAATATGGTATCGATACTTAAAGACTTTTATGCTTTAGGAGACGGAAAAGTTATTTACTGTAAGACTCTTGCCAACAAAAGAGCTTAAAAAGCAGAGAACCTTCCAAAGTTTTATCTTCACCCATCCGCAGTAGCTTCGCTCCGTGCGAACCGAATAGTGCCGCCGCCGCATCACATCGCGCATATCTTCAAGGATATTGCTTTTACTTGACATAACTATCGTCTTGTTTTATCACGTTTTTCATGACCGGAAAAAATATACTATATTAAATATTGAAAGCAAGCAGATTTGCCTGTTTGTCCGTTCAATATCAAGATATCAGGCAAAATTGCCTTATACGTAAATGTTATGCATAAATCATCACATGGAGGTCAAATAAATGTTAGAAATGATTGATATTGGAATTGATAGGGCTGTTGCCTTTCGCATCGAAGGGAAGATCACAGAGAGTGAGATGGTTCAATTTTTTTTCTGAAGCAAAGGCAAAGATTGAGCTTTACGGAAATATTGTTATATATGAAGAAATTGTGAGTTTTGGTGGAATTGAGTTTAAGGCAATAATCGAGGAATTTAAGTACTTGTTCGAAGTCGGAATCTCAAATATAGACAAAATGGCTGTTGTAACGGATAAGAAGTGGATAGGAAAAATAGTTGGGGCCGAAGATAAGATATTTAAAAGCATCGACATGAAAGCTTTCTCAACCGAAGAGAAGGATAACGCAATTGAGTTTCTTAAAAATGCATAACAAGCAAAGGCAGGGCTACGCGATAAAGCCGCGCGCCTGCTTTGGACGTTATAATTAAAGAACCCTGTACAAGCTACAGGGAATGTTCTGCCTGACGGCAGT
>JASEIZ010000013.1:17901-20459 GCA_030017395.1 Desulfobacterales bacterium
CTTATTCTGTAACCGTTCACGGTTGTCGGTTCACAGTTCACAGTTTTTTAAAGAACCCTGTAGCAAGCAAGCTACAGGGAATGTTCTGCCTGACGGCAGTGCTTCGCAGCGACCGTAAGGAAGTTAGCCATTTTTATATTCGCTCGCTATTGCGGTTCAACGGTGAATTGAGAAATGTGGGAAATTAGAGAAGTTTTTTATAAACGTCTTTACGGTGTCCGATTTTTACGACAAGGATGACGAGTCGATCCTCATGAATTTCATAAACAATCCGATAATTACCAGCACGAATCCTATGAAAACTATTGTTGCCTTTCATTTTGGTAGTAGCCGGGTCAGGCAAATTTTCAGCAAGATTATCTATTTTCTTTTTAATTCGCCGCAGTTCTTTCTTGGGAAGCTGTTTCAAGCTCTTCAAAACAGCCGGCCTGAACTCAACGGAGTATCTCACGTGTCAGAGTCCCAACTCTTTCCAGAGTTTTTCAGCCGAAATGTTTTTACCCGGCTCTTCAAGAGCTTTCCTCGCATCTTCAATATCAATATGATCTTCAATAAGTTGAAGCAATTTAAGCTCTTCCATGGAAATAAGGGCGGCAATTCCCTCGCCTCGGCGGGTCAACACAACCGGCTCTTTTCCATACGCAACCTTGTTTACGATTTCAGCAAGTTTTTTTCTGGCCTCGGCCGTAGAAACTGTATTAAACATGACAGAACCTCTTTGGTGTACATTATGTACAAACAGTACACATTCTGTGGTTCGTTGTCAAGGAATTATAACAAATCACTGCGTTTGACGACACAGACTACCCATGCGATACGTTTATTTCGACAGCCCTTATCTTATACGAGTTTTTATTTAAGCTCACAGAGCTGCTCTTGCCTAAAAAATCCATCAAATTTTGCGCAGGAGCTTCCCATCTTCCTCCTCCTGCGTTAAAGGCCTTGCGCTCGATATCCTTTTGGAACTCTAAACCAGCCAATGGACCGATTGATTTATAATCATCCGCATGACAGCTTACAACCAGTGCTGCATTTGAAAATGCCGACGACCTGCGTGAGTAGCTCATCCCGTTTAAAACCAGCATGCCTTGATTAGATGAGGCATTAATTACCTCGCCTCCAGGGGCACATGCAGAATGTATAAAACCCCCTCTGATATCAGGATGTCCGTCATTTTTGAGCCATAATATATCTCACCGCCTCTCTCAAGGATATAGCTCCTTATATTACGAACAATTGCGCGCAACGCATCTGTCCCCAAATGGGGCTTGCTGATATACCCTATTTCTAACGCAAGCCTGCCCCTGATACTGATCCGGGCTTAGCCGCCCAGGACAGGAAAAAGCTGCTTGAGGCCGTTGGCAATGAACTCCACGCCAACCACAGCCATGATCAGGCCCATAAGCCGAGGTTACCACGTTGATGCCTGTTTTGCCAAGCAAACGGGCAATGGCGGGGGCCAGTCGGAACGAAAGAATATAAATTATTGAAAAAGGGTCGGCACTAAAGAAAAATACCGGGGATGAGAAACTCGGAATCCTCCACGGGAAATTCCACTGGATATTTTTCCAGAAATGCTGGATTAAATGGCGGCGTCATCCGGCAGATCTCCTTGCAGTTAGCTGATCTCATCATCGCGTATTTTTCGGCTGATCGAATGAAAACCCGGACACTTGTCCCCTTGACCAGTTCCATCATGCCTTTTCCTGGGCGTTCCTGGGAATCAAAACGTTGTCTGCTGCTCCTTCCGGGATGCCGTCCACACTGGTTTCCCCGGTGAAAAGCGAGCTGAGTGTGTCCCAAGGGTACCCGGAGATGCCATACGTCCATGAAGCCCCCTAAGTGATCAGGTAACATATTTATTATATTCAGTTCTCAAACTGATATCCAAGAAGCAGCAGGAATGTTGAATCCCACTTTGATCCAGCTTCCAGTGACGGCTGGTTATTATAGTCGTAATTATACTGCAAGGTCAGTAAAAACCCAAAATCCACCGCCTAAAAAAGATATGGATATTTTGATCGTTGGAAGGGATATTTTTTCAAAAATTTCAGAAAAAAATCCGGTTATCACTGTTGCCTTATAAAAACACTACTAATTGGCCATTTTTAGGCGCACTCCTCCCTCAATAAACGATTTTACTTCCTTATCTCTTACTTTTTAGCCTACCCGGAGGGAACAGGCTGAAGCATTGCAATTTTCTTTCGGGCATTAATCAACAACTCCATTGCCGGATTGTTTTTTGTTAACCTGATTATCAAACTGCGGGAACGTGTTACCACACGTCCAGGAAGATTAATAAAAGAAAACCTAACTGCTTTCATTCTCTTTGATATCCAGGAGCCTTCCATCGCCAGTTTCTTCATCATCGCATTCAGATTAAGCGCTAATATCATGATCCACCACCATGCAGCATTTTCACCAAAATCATCTGATGGCAGCTTGCCTCCGGCCAGATCATCTTTCATTACTGTATGGGCTTCTTCACTTTTACCGCATCTTTCATGCAGCCAGTGTATTAGCTTTTCACCTTCCCAATCCATGTTTGTAACCATACC
>JASEIZ010000140.1 GCA_030017395.1 Desulfobacterales bacterium
ACTAAATTGGAGATGATCCGAAAATTGGAAATTTGGCCTTCATGCTTTTGTACTGTGTCGTGCCAGACCATATCTGATAGCGCTTCTGCCAGGTTGTAAACATCCAACTCGTAAACTCGTTCCATCTCTCCCTAATTTCTATTTTCCAGTTTCAAGTTTCAAGCCGTGAACCATTACGTGAACTATTACCGAATATTTGCCTTAAGCTTGCGGTTAATTCGCAAGCTGCATTACCATTGCTTCTACAGTCAACCTTAAATTAGCGCCGGCCTTAATTCCTTTCTGTGCTGTCCGCACAGCTTCAATTTTTTCTATTATTTGTTCTATTGTAAGTTTTTGTGCAACCTTTTGAATGTTGTCAACCAAATCCCTGTTTATAATTTTCTCGGGACAGGATTTATATACAACAATGTCTCTTAGCCATAATTTAATTATCTCCAGAGTGTCTTGCAGGATTTCCTTGTTTTTTGATAGCTCTGCTGCAAAAGCCAAAAGTGAAGCAACCGGTTTTGTGGACCTTTGTTGCCCTGCCATATTAAGGCTTAAGCTATTTATAAGCCAGCTGCGCCGGTTTACCCATTTTATACGGTTCTTAGACTCAACCATTGAAAGGGCTTTAGACAAACTCCCTCTTGCCAGAGTTGCGATTGTTTTTGCATCATCATAATCAAGCCCTTTTTTGCCAACCAGAACATCTTCCAGGCTCTTGCGGGAAATTGGGTTAAATCTAATATGCTGGCAGCGTGAAACAATTGTTGGAAGGAGATCAGACGACTGTATGGCGGTTATTATCAAAACGGTCCGGCGGGGGGGTTCCTCAAGAACCTTGAGCAACGCATTGCCGGCAGAAGGGTTCATTGCCCTGGCATCTGATATTATTACAACACGCATCCTTGCTTCGTAAGGTTTCATGGCAAGAACATCTTGCAAAGAACGTATTTGACCAATCTTGATATAGGCGCCTGACGGTTTAATATGTATGATGTCGGGATGATTTCCTGATCGTATTTTCACGCATGCTTTACAATAACAAATCCGGTTTTTTGTTGCTTGATTCGCGCTCTGAAAAAAGCTCCATGGATCTTTATTTAGACAGTTACACGCCATGGCAAACATCATGGCTGTAGCGCATTTGCCGACCCCTTCCACGCCTGTAAAAAGAAGGGCATTAGGAATAGTGTTGTGTCGTAGAAGGGATGTTAAAAGTTGTACCGGCTTTTTTTGGTCTATTATTACCGCAAGTTTGGACACAAATTTAATTGTCTGCTCTGTTTTTCAATTCTTTTCCAGCCTTAAAAAACGGGAGCTTTTTGGGTTTTATTAGAACCTTTTCACCTGTCTTTGGGTTTCTGCCGGTATATGATTTGTACTCTTTTACAAAAAAGCTGCTCAGCCCGCGAATTTCAACTCTTTCCTCCTGCACCAAGGCGTTTTGTATAGAACCAAAAAATATTTGAACCACCTTTGCAGCATCCGATTTTGAGATATTAGCCTCGTTTTTTAGGGCGGAAATAATCTCTAGTTTATTCATATGTTCTCCTTTTTGCAATACCTCCCATTTAATGTAATGTAAAACTGACGGTCTCGTAAAAAGTCTCTTTAGCCTGTAATTTCGAGTAAAACGAGAAATCTTTATTCTGCAACCTATTGGCAAGCACATTCCCCGCTATTTACAGATGGGAGCTTCAAAAGATAAGATTTCTCCCTGCGGTCGAAACGACACATTCGATGAGTCCGACTTTTTATGGGTTCTTCAAAAATATTAAACAGAACTCGTTTAAAAGTCAAGCGGTTATGACAATATTTTTGGGAGTCTTTCAACATCGTCTTCGCTCACATCTACTGCAGCAAACTGTCTAAGCGCTTCGATAGCAACAACAACCCTCCCCTTGCCCCTGTATTGGACAAAAACCCCCGTCACCCCCGCAAATGGGCCGTAAATCACCATAACAGGGTCCCC
This sequence comes from Desulfobacterales bacterium, assembly GCA_030017395.1. Classification (GTDB taxonomy): domain Bacteria; phylum Desulfobacterota; class Desulfobacteria; order Desulfobacterales; family ETH-SRB1; genus Desulfaltia. The sequence goes on from JASEIZ010000140.1 coordinate 1,961, forward strand.
TTTTTTGAAATGGGCGCCGGTTAAAACCCTGTTGTCTCCCGCCACCATAATTTTAAGAGATTCAATGGTCTCTGCGGCAACAGAGATAGGCCCTTCTTTGTTGCCGAGTAAACGGACAGCCCCGACTGTCTTTACAATTTCAATATGTTTGGCAGGGTGCAGGTCTGTTTTTAAAAACAGATACCCTGGGAAAAGAGGTGTTCTTATCATTAACCGTCTGTCACGGCGCCTGCTTTTTACCAGGATTTTTGGCAGGAAAACCTCGAACGATTTTTTGGACAGAGCGTCATTAACTACATTTTCGAACCTGCTTTTCGTATGCACAACATACCACAGACGATCTGTATGTTTAATGTTCATATAAAAACTCAAACTCCGTTACAACGGCTCTTCCATCATGCCTCCAGCAATATCCCTGCCGAACTCTCCAATTCCGTAAAGACTAATTATAAAGGAGTATTTTCTGTCATTATCCTCGTCTGCGTAGTTAAAATCTATAGACCAGCACTGAGCCTTGTATAAACACCCAACACTTTTCCTGATATCCTGGGTACTGTAAAGATTACGCTCATAATCAGCATATACGTTCAGCTGGTCAGTTACTGCCAGAGTTATATCAGTATAAATAGATTCACTCGAATTGTAGGTATATCTGTGTTCAACAAAAAGCTTATCTCCGCGTTCATCAGATAATGTTACCGCAACATTGCGTGATTTAACCAGGCTATCGTATTGACACCATGTAGCATCTGCCTGCGCAGAAACATACTTGACAGGAGTTATCTCTATTTCGCCATAGATTGTTGAAAAAGGCCGCTTTTCCTTTTGATTTGCCCATTGAGACGGGGTGTCTTCTTTTGCTTCATTAATGTTATAGCTTTGCTCCAGTTTTAAACGGCAAAACTGGTTATAGGTATAATTAGAGGTTTCGTCTTTGCCGCTTTCGTCTTTGCCGTCTTTCTTTGCGTTGTTGATCTGCGATTTTGATGTAAAAACATTCGTCAAAGAATATGTTACAAGGTTTGTTCTCGCAATATTGTCAATAGCATCAAACTGTGGATATTTACTGCTTTGATCCTTTCCCGGTATATATTGATATGTTACCTGCGGTGTTATTGCGTGTTTTATCTTGTTAATCCAGCTTGTTTGCAGATTGTATATTTTATAAATGTTTGAAGAAAGGTCTAATTTGACATCATACATTTCTCTATACAGCGTTGCCTTATCAGAGGAGCTATATTCTTCTTTGTCAAAATACCAGGCGGTTTCCCTAAATCCCACCGATGGTTCAAAGGAAAGGTAGTGCTTGAATTGCAACGGCAAATACAATCTTGGGTATGCATCTATTCTGTGTGCTCTTGGAGCAGCCTCTGAATCATCTTCTCTGTAGAAATATGTATATTCGGAATCAAGGTCAAAATAAAAAGGCGTGCCGAATAGCTGTTGTCTGGATGCATTAAAATCAACGATCGGCAGCATCTGTAGGGTTGTGTCTGTTTCCTCCTGGCGACGGGTTATGACATTATCATACCAGCGGGTCTCGGCATTAAGACTGAATTGTGACCAGCTTTTGTTTATGCTCAGGCTGTTTATCCTTGTTGAATCATCGTACTCGTCAAGGTCTCTGCCGAAGCTTTTATTAAAAAATTTGTCGGTTTTTTCAAACCCTGTATATCCATCCTTAAATTCATGCAGATAATCCTGATCGCTGACAATATCTATATCCAGTTTTGCATTAAAATCAAAAGGCAGGGCCTGATCATGCTTCATCCTGAACCAGTATCGGTCGGTATTGGGCCTGAGCCCACTGACATCCGCATATCCCCATTCTTCACTCGATTCCAGCGTGCCGTTATCTACCCTCCTGTCCCGTAAAAAGTCATACATCATGGTTCCTTTTGACTTTTCATCTAAAACATAGCGGTATTCAAAACCTATTTTTTCTCCCCTGCGTCCAATATGGTGGTAATATAGGGTTGCATCCGAACTTTCGTTAATAGCCCAGTAAAAAGGCTGTATATATTCCTCCCATTTCCGTTCCGAATATAGTATTTGTGGCGGCAACAAGCCTGACTGTCTCTTTGTCTTTGCAGGAAAAACCAAAAATGGCGTGTACAACACAGGAACCTTTTTGGCCCAAAGAGCCGCATGCTTAACAAAGCCATATCCTTCCATGGTAACCTTCAGGTTTCTTCCTGTTATTTTCCATGCCGGAGAATCGCCATCACATGTTGTAAGGCTGCCTTTTGCAACGGCGTAAGAGCTTTTTCCTGTCTTTTGTATTTTGTCCCCTCTTATATAAAAATGGTTTTGCTTAATAAATATTGTTCCATTATATGCTGTTCCGATCTCAGCCTCCATGTCCATATCCATCTTATCGCCGACAAGCACATCTTCACCCACCGTCATTATCACATGGCCGACAGCCAGCATCTCCATGGTTTTATCATCAAAACGAACAAAATCGGCAGTAAGCCTTTTGTCCTGCTTTGTTATGACAACATTTCCTTTTGCGATATGCTGGTTGGTTTTTTTATCAAAGCTTACTTCATCGGCTGTAATATACCAGGGCTCGGCAGGATCATCATCAAACATTCTCTCAGGGCTCTGTGCAAAAGAAACCCTTGCGGTTGCAATTATAATGAGAAAGACAAGAAACAAAGGGGGAATAATATAACGAAAAGAGCTTGAAAACAGTCTGTATGTTCCAATCAGCCTATAAACACAGCTATAATTCTTACTTTGGGGTCTGTTGTGAGGCATCAAGTCCGATTTTTCCCTGTCCGCTAAACCCACTCGACGCGCTGGGCAGATTCTTTTCTTTCAATTATCTCCCCTATTATAAAACCTTTTTCTTTAATAGCGCTAAGCTGCTCCAGCATCTCCTGTGCCGAACTTTCCAGCACAATTGCTATCATCCCGATTCCATTATTAAAAGTGCGCATCATCTCTTTGTCGGATATGTTGCCGGCCTTTTTCAAAAAAGGAAACACATGAGGCACGTCCCAGCTTTCCTTGTGCATCACAAGATTACACCCTTTTGGTATTATGCGCAGAATATTGTCTTCAAGACCTCCGCCTGTAATATGGGCAAGCCCGCGTATTGGCAGGCCCTTGTGTATACGAGAAATAGCTGCCGAATATATTTTTGTTGGCGTAAGAAGCTCTTCACCCACTGTTTGACCAAGCTCAGGAACATAATCATCGATTTTTAGTTTTAAAACATCAAAACAGATCTTTCGAGCCAAAGAATATCCGTTGCTGTGAAGGCCGCTGGATGCTATTCCGATAACCTTGTTGCCGACATGAATTTCAGACCCGTCAATAATTTTGCTGTTATCAACCAGACCCACAGCAAAACCTGCCAGATCATATTCGTTTTCTTTATAAAAGCCCGGCATCTCCGCTGTTTCGCCACCTATTAGGGCACACCCTGCCTGTCTGCAGCCCTCTGCGACTCCCTCGACAATTTCTGCAGCAATTTTTGTATTCAACTTCCCCATTGACAGATAATCAAGAAAAAACAGCGGCTTTGCACCTTGCACAAGGATATCGTTTACAGACATGGCTACAAGGTCGATCCCCACCGTGTCATGTTTGTCCATCATAAAAGCTATTTTAAGCTTTGTGCCAACTCCATCTGTCGAGCTTACAAGAACCGGATTGTCAATATCTGCAAGGTTAAGCGAATAAAGCCCTCCGAACCCTCCAACGTCACCTATAACACCTGTCCTTGGCGTCTGTTTTACAATCTTTTTTATGGTCTTAATAAAGCTGTTGGCTTTGTCAATATCTACGCCGGCATCGGCATAGGTTAAGGGCTTGTTCATGTTTATCTCCTACTTGTTCGTGTCCGTCCTCCACAAAAATTATCCTTCACTAATAGACAACTTTTTAAAAATGGTTCTTCTCCAATTTAGTTGTAGAAAGCCTGACAAATTTTCAGCGTAAAGTATT
>JASEIZ010000141.1 GCA_030017395.1 Desulfobacterales bacterium
CTATCTGGACTCCGGTTTTCACCGGAGTGACGACTTTTTACGAGTTCATCATCTTTGTCAATTTTTCGCCGATTCCCATTCTCCGATAACGCCAGTTCACCTTCATGCCAAAAAGCCACCAGCCCGCATAAGGATAGTCGCTTTCTTGAAACTCGGAGAGAGTTACGCAACCGATAACTTTATCTTTCCGTTTTGCCACAAGCCAGTATCCAGACTGTTCGGGGTTTTTGAGCTGTTCATACAAGGCATTCGTGGGATTTTCTAACTCAGTCTGCTGGTTATACCTGTAAAGCAGAGAGAGCGAAGAGGCATCGTCAGGAACAGCAATTTGATAGTGAATATTTTCTTTCATCAATTTTTTAGCCAAGAAGCCATAAAGCTTAAGGCTTTGAAGTTTCTCCAAAATAACGCCCAGGGTTCTGTACGAGAATGCACCAAATTTGTCATTTCGAGCGGAGCGAGAAATCTTATTGCTTTGAAAATACTTCAATTTTAGATTTCTCCCTTTGGTCGAAATGACATAAAAACCTATTCTCGGGCAGCCTCCCAGATGTTTACGCTTTTTGTGCTTCAATCTACTCCCCACAGGATAAATCCACCGGCTAAACGGGGATAGTCCGGCAAAGAATAAACCAATTATACGATAAAGTTTTGTGTCTAAATTTCTTTCTCGCCCATTTCTTTCAACGGCTGTGACCCTGCCCAGGATGCTTTTTGTATCTACCTCTTCAGATTGACCGAAAGCGGCATCGCCTTTAATAAAAAATACCGTGCCATTATTTTTTATTGTTTTCCGGATCACGCGATGTACAATTGCCTGATCATCCACAGTCTTATATAAAACCACATCGCCGACTTTAACAGGTGAATTTCGCAGGGGGCTTACAGTAATCAGATCGCCGTCCTGAATAAAAGGCCGCATACTGAAGCCCTTTGCCCGGAAACGGATGGTTCTACTTTTTCCAAGGAGGTCACCGCTCAATTTTAATAGATTGGAATCGCTTAAAAGGAGAGGATTTTTCACTTGTCTAAAAAGAGGTTTGCATAACTACATTTCTGGTCATTGCGAAGAGCAAACCGACGCGGCAATATCCTATGATTACATGGAGTTAGGGATTGCTTTATATTCATTCGCAATGACATTATGGGCATTATGCAAACATCTCCTAAACATTTCTTACGAAATCAATGATTCTTTTATCCGGCAGGAAGTCAAGCTCAAAACAGGGCAGCTTGCTTGCCATGCGATCAAGCAGGCCTAACGTGTAATCCATTCCCTTTTTATCCCACAATGGAGGAAAAGCCCGGGTCAGTAAAATTGAAACCGCTTCCGCGCTTCTTCTTGGAACAGCAGAGTTCTTCTCCCCATGATGTAAAAAGAAAATCTTGTGCAGAGGTACGCCCTGTGGTGAAACGCTTGTATAATCGCCATGCCACGGTGTTCCGTACATCCAGAAACGGCCATCACGATGGCGCAGAACAATACGGTCATCGTTTAGTACAAGCGCTTGGTCTTTCCAAATTTGTGCCATCGTTGATTTGCCGTGGGTAGAGTTGCCGGCAAAGAGATAGCCCCGTCCGTCATCGTCAATACCACAGGCGTGCACCATCAGCCCTCGGCCCAGTGCTAGCAGGCAAATCATCAAAACTTCTGATAAGGGGTATTCCAAGGGGTTGGGGAACAAACCGCTTGATGGCCGCTCTTCTTTGCTGTACAGGGTTATCTGTTTCTTGTCCTTGTGAAACAGTGCAATCTTATATGGAACTGCGCCAGGGGGTGTTGCCCCGAGCACTATGGCGTCTTGCCCATCAATCCGATAGAGACTCCACGCACCTCCCGAATTAAAGATTAAGTTACTATCTCGAAAAACGGTCTGGGGCAAGCCACCATAACTCACGGAGATAATGATTTCTGGCGGAGTAGTGCTTATAAAATCCTGGTAAGTGTCTTTCAGCGGACTATCCTGTTCATCTCGTGCATTGACAATTGAAAAAACAATACTGGCAACCTGAAATCTGCTGAGCTCTTGATACTTCATCTGTTTACTTTACGAACCTGTCAAGAGCCAACGAATGCAGATTTACAACTCTGGTTAGTTGGGGAACATCCTGTTACGTTCTTGCCAAGAGCAGTCGGATTCTTGCATGCAGCTAATACAGCTTCTTCAACTTCCAACTTGACCTGATTTACTTGTGGTTTTTTATATTGTTTTCTATTTTTCTCTTTTACCTCCATTTTTACCTCCTTTTTAATGCTTCTTTGTATTAAAAGTTTTCGATCGGAGATGGGCTATCTGGCAGAGATACTCTACTGGAGCTTTCGGACTACCATTTTCCAGCCACGCCCAGCCCGGGCATTGACCGCACAAAGATATTAATTCGCACTTGCCGCAGGGATAGTCCCCCTCAGGCTTGATGGTTAAAAATTCAGGAATAGATATATTCCACCCCTCTTCGAAAGAACCGCAACATAAGTCATGATTCTGAAACCCGACCATTTCACAAGCGCTCATCTTTCCGTATGGATCGATATGGAATGAGGAGATGCCGGCGCCACAGATGAAGAGATTGTCAGATTCGGAAGGACCTATAAACTTTTCACAAAACTCTTGCCATTCTTTAACCCTTTTCTCATCAGCCAAATCTAACTTTACCACCTCTTCCGGTGACAGCCTGAATTTGCAGGGAGTTTTGGAGCCGTCTATTCTTGGGTTGAGTACGGGATCAAAACGGAACTTCACTTCTAATTTTTCGGCATATCCTTTTATCTGCCAGAGTTCATCTTTGTTTAAGGTCATTACCATGGTCTTTAATTCCAGAGGAAGTTGTCGCTCCAAAAGCAGGTTAATACCCTTCTTGCAGTGCTTAAATGAGCCGGGAATTCCGGTAACACTTTCATGTGTTTCACTTGTTACACCATATAAAGTTATTTCAAGTTTATATGGCGGCCATTCCTTGAGGTAATCCGCAATCTCTGGGGTAATAAGGGTTCCATTTGTAAACAACGTGATGATGAACCCCTTCTTTTTTGCGTAAGTATAAATTTCAAGAAAGTCCTGTCTGACAAGCGGATCGCCTCCGGTTATCAGAAGCCACAGGCATCCGGCTTCAGCGATCTGGTCAAGAATATCAAATACTTCTTCAGTTGTCAGTTCCTTCTCAATTGCGTCTTTATCATTTATCGGCAGGTTACAATAGCAATGAGCACATCGCAGGTTACAGCGAAAGGTAAGCTCAAACGATCCGGAAATGGGAATCCTCTTAGCTATAGCCTCATTATATAGATATAGCCGTTCACCAAATTGAGCGAGGCTAATTTCCGGTATATGATGACATTCCATGATCCCTGATCCTTTAATCCATTAATCCTCTACTATGGCTTTTATTCCTTATAATCCGAGAGCGATGTAAAGCCGTATATTAGCCGACGTTCCAAGGTTTTGGTTCTTTTTGTGATATATCTCTCGCAGCGTGAATAACGGTAAGAACCAAAATACGATTAGACTCTGAGCGATACATAATACGATAGTTCTGGAACAAAAGCTCTCTAAGGTTTTCTTCCTCTGTTTCCGGGATTCTCCTTCCCATTTCTGGAGAATACACCAGCATTTCAACTGCTTCTATAATCCTTCCGATAAATCTTGAAGCGTAATATTCTGAGTCCTTCCCGATATAATCTCGAATACCCTCTAAATCAGAAATGGCCGGTTCCGTCCATTCGATTTTCATAATGAGGAAAACCTCTTTTTAACTTCCTCATGAGGGACTACCCGCCCTTCTTGGGCGGCTTTCAAAGCAGACTCTAATTTCTTTCTAACATAGAATTCGTACATTATGTCGTCCCAAGTTACTTGATTAGGCAACTTATTAATTAGCTTCATAGCCTCTTCTTTTGCAATATTCATTATTTTTTCATCTCCTTCATGATTTACTTTTCTGTTATGGCTTTTATCCCCTCCAACTGCATGAGGTGTTCCATGATGTCCTTTTCGGCCTCCTCGGGCGTTACTTCAAATTCTTCTACGATCTTTTCTTTTATTTTCCCGACTTTAATTTTGCCGTCAATCAGCTCCCAGATGCGCGCGGCGGTCTCATTTAAAGTATAGATGCTTTCCAGATCACCCACATTTTGCCTGATCGGAACCAGGATAAATTCATCGGCTATCTTTCTAAATACGATGGAGTCGCTTTTAGTATAAACTTTATCAAGAAAATTCATAAGATTTTATTCCTAATTTAACCACCAATTATTTCATTTAGCCCTTCTATTATAAGATCGATTTCTTCAGGTTTGGCCGCGCCTATTTTTTCTCTAAGCCGTTTAACCGACAATGTACGAATTTGACTAATCTTAACCCATGATCGTTTTGCAAGCTTTGTATCTTTTAGCTCAAGGGTTAGAGGAAAACCTGCTCGTTGAGGTTGGCTTGTGATCGCAACTGCTATGACTGTGCCGGAATGATCATTAAAAACTTCGTGGCTCAAGATCAAAACCGGCCTTAATCCGGCTTGTTCATGTCCGATAACTGGATTAAGATCAGCCCAAACAATGTTTCCCCTCAGTACTCTGGCCATTCATCAATCTCCGTTGCGAAGCCTTCGTCAGCTATAGCTTGTTCAAACTTTGGGTCTAATTTTGCACACTCGCGTGCAAGGCGTTTTTTTTCAATTCGATTAAGTTTTTCGGCTACAGCTTCTTGTATGGCTCGACTGCGGTTGGGGAAAGCATGCGAATTGACCAGAGAATCTAAACGATTTAGGATGTTTTTTTCAATCGTTATTGCAATTTTTGATGTCGCCATCTTGCCACCTCCAGTATTACCATATGTGATACCAGAGTAATTTTCAAGTAGGAATATGATTTTTTTATGTGGGGTTAACAATAATTTTATGATATTAGTTTAACGGACATAATAGTGAAAGTCAAATTTCTTTATTTTATTGGAGCCATTAGAGGCAAAATATTTGACAGGATAACCCTCCAGAGAGGCGGGCAGGCAGGTCTTATATCCTGATTATCCTGTACATCCTGTCTGAAAAATGAAAATTTATATGAAAGACTTTTTTACATATATAAAACAGGGACTTTCCCGAAAGCGGTCTGAAGATCGTCTGGCTGGAGAGTATGGCTGTTTTGTAATCAAGGGTAGCCTTGGCAATTTGCGCCCATTTATAAAACGGCACTGGGAAAAGGGGCTTTTAGGCGCCGTTATTATTGTGTCAACCTCTTTGCTTAGTTTCCCTGCGCCACTTATTTTCCGCTATCTTGTTGATGATGTAATATTGAGCAGACAGGTGGGTCTTCTTGCAGGGACAATTATTTTGCTTGCAGGTATCCTGACCGTCTCGAAGCTCATGGGTTTATGGGAGCAATTCTATTTCAAACGGCTGGAGCAGGTGATCATTTTAGTCCATATTCAGCACAGGTGATATGGATTTTCTTTTATAATAAAAAGCTTGAATAATATTATTATGTTAATATATAAAAAAACGATGGATAACAATTTAGATTATTCCCGGTAAACTTGATCTGTTAATCCTGACTATACTGTCGAAAAGGTTTTTTAATGAAAATCCTATTTGTTTGCACCGCCAATATCTGTCGAAGTTTTATGGCAGAGCGCATATTCAGGAAGAAATTAGAGGAAAACGGCCGTAGCGACATCGAGGTGTCATCGGCTTCTCTTGTTGATATGGAGGGCGCATCGGCCGACCCCAAGACCATTGATATTCTGAAAGAAAAGGGATTTGACGGCGATGGTCATAAATCAAGGCCGTTGACACAGGATATGATTGTTGAAGCGGATATGATACTCGCTATGGAACGACGGCACAGAGAGACGATCATTG
>JASEIZ010000142.1 GCA_030017395.1 Desulfobacterales bacterium
CAACGGTATAGATGCAACTGCCCGGATGAACCTGTAAAGATTCATCCGGCTCATAGAAATTGAACTGTCGTCCTTCGATGTTCGTTTCAACTCCAGCATCCGAAACACGTTGTATAATCTTCTGGGATGCACTCGTCCAATCCAGACCAATCAAACGTGCAGTGGAATTAACCTCGCGCACACGAAGCAGATGCTCGGCTGGACCACATCCAAATTCATAAATAGCTTGCGCATTTCTTCCGTATGCATACAACGCCCAATCAACGAACAACGCAAGGATGTGATAATCGAAATCTTGCGAAACTGGACGAATAATTTGCTGTTTCCAACGTGAAAATGGCTGTTTATCGTAGTATTTCGGTATTAATGCCAAGCGTTTAGGATCACGCGTAACCAGATCAAGGTTTTCCTGCCAACCACGCTCCCAGTCACTGAGCCGATGTTTTCCTGCAGCGGGCATATCACGCTGTAATAAATCCCGAACGACATTCAGGATGTAACCGTCGCGCTCTTCAGGAGTAAGAAATTTGTACTGTAAGAGGGACGGTCGACAGCGATTCTGCAAAAAGTCCGGCAGCGGCTCACCTATGATTTGTTCAACATCTTCCGGCAAGATAGTATGGATACTATTCATGTACGAAAATCACCCCACATTATATAGATTTTTTTGCCATTCAATAATGTTCCGCACACCTGTTTCTAATCCTACAAATTCTCTCTCTCCAAATTCAGCAGTATATCTATCAATATCCAGTCGGACAACTTCCGGAGCACACGTGTCACCACCGCCTCCGTGTTCAGGGAAAAGGACGTTCACACCGCTGATTTTACCAACAAGTCGTGCGAGATCAGCAATTGTCACACTCGAAACCCCTCCGACATTGTATACAAATTCCTTTCCCTCCAAAAGTATGCGCAACATCATATTAACAGCATCCGACACATAGCAATATGTGCGCTTGGCTTCTCCATGATCCAATAATGCTATCTCTTTTTGTAAAAGGGCTTTTTCCACAAAATTATTGATGACTCGCCTGTCTCCGCGCCTTGTCCCTGGTCCGTACGCCAAACTCAATCTTGCGGAGGCGGCGGAACAACCTTTATTGCGATACACATTGACCACAGCTTCTCCGCATCGCTTCGCCTCTATGTAGCAGGCTCGAGGATGATCTGGCGTTGTTGATCCCATTTTCGTTTCTAAAAAAGGCGTCGTCGTTAACCCGCTATATACTTCACTGCTGCTGATGAATAAAAATTTACCATTTTTTTTTAGCACTTTTTCTAATAAAACGGAGGTAACGTATGTGTTTAATTTTATGGTTATCTCTGGATAATCCATGAACATACCAGGTTGGCCATAAGTTGCGGCATGAACGATCACGTCGGCTGGTTGAAGATTGCCAACAAAGGCTTCCTTTGCCAAATCCCCCTGAATAAATCGGATCTCGTTGGTGCTTGACAGGCTGACAAGATGTTCAGGGATACCCCTGTTCACAATCGCAATTACTTTTACGTTAACACTCAATACTGTCTGAAGATAGTGCAGAGCGTAAAGGAAATGCGTCCCGATAAGACCTGATGCACCAGTAAGAAGGACTGTCCGGTTCTCTAATTTATCTATTGCGACATCACGAGTACAATTTTTGCCATCCGATACCAATACGTCATTATTAAGCATTAAAAAAAACCTCTAACCTTGTCTTAATGCTTGCCACATCTAAGCCGCAAGCAACATCGTGTTCAGAAGCTAACCCATAATTTGTCAGAAATTTTCTGGGCACGCCGATTGACAGCATATTTATTGACCTCCCCTGGAGGGAAGACACAATATCATGGCTCATCGTTCCTTCATAGAATGGCTCAACAACGGCGATCTTGCCTGTTTGGAATGTCGTAGAGAGTAATTCCGCGTCGAACGGTGATAATGTCGTGTAATACAATATTGTCACATCCACATTAGTGCAGGCATTCACAACCCTTTCCAACATTGGCCCGATGGCTACGACAGTCCCATCTCTACCGTCACGAATCTTTGCCCCTTTACAAAAAGTGACCGGAACGTCCAGAGCATGTCCCTTCTCCGTCAATCTGAAATAGTTTGGATTGTGTCCAGAATATACTGCCCGAAATAGCACATCGAAATCCCTGTCGCTCCCTGGTACAATAATATTCATCCCCGGAATTGTTTTTAATAGCGAAATGTCACCTGGACAATGGTGTGTACACCCTAACGCCGCATAATCATAGGAAGCTCCAATACCGATGATACTCCCTCTCAGTCTTTGATAACCAAAATCAATTTTTAGCTGTTCAAAACTCCTCTCGACGACAAATGGCGCTATTGAATGAACTACAGGTATTAAATTCATTTTTGATATGCCTGCGGCCAGACTTGTGAAAGCTTGCTCGCAAATGCCAATATTGTAAATTCTCTCCGGATACTTGGAAAAAACATTTCGAAACCCGAAAACACCAATATCTCCTAATATGAGTACGAGCCTTTCGTCCTGCTCGACTACTGCTTCAACCGTTTTTACAAACTGTTTCCTCATTGGAGATCCTCTAACATTTTAGCTGCTTCTTCTTTTGTCGGTCCCCTGTGATGCCAGGCCGGATTATTTTCCATCATTTTAATCCCGAAGCCTTTTATCGTATCCGCTATTATGGCAAGCGGTCTGTGATCATCAACGACTTTGAGTGCTTTGAGTATTTCTTCGTGAAGATGGCCCTTGATATTGATAACGCGCCAGCCGAATGACGAAAATTTATTGGATAAATCATCCAGCTTAAGAGCGCGATCCCCCGAGTGATTGTAATCTACGATGCAGACCAAATTATTGAGGCGATGATGCGCGGCCAATAAAGCAGCCTCCCAAATCGAACCCTCATTACACTCCCCATCCCCAACTATAGTATAGACGCGATAAGTCATGTGGCGGATTTTCATGCCGAGTGCCATGCCCAGCGCCATAGGCAAGCCGTGGCCAAGAGAACCAGTTGATGCCTCTACGCCGGGCAATTTATTGCAATCAGGATGTCCACCAAAGCGACTATCGTACCGAGCAAATTTTCGCAGTTCTCCTTTAGTAAAAAAATCCTTTTCCGACAACACCGCGTATAGCGCCAGAGAGCCATGCCCTTTGCTCAATATGAAATGATTCCGATCATCCTTCTCAATATTGTTTGAATCAATTTTGAGTATCTTGTCGTATAATACCCACAATATGTCGATAATTGAAAAGGCGCTGGGGAGGTGACCTTCTCCTGTTGGCAGCATAGTCTCAATAATTTCTCGTTTCAATTTTTTTACGATTTCAATATCTGATATCATCTGTTCCCTGGTCTATTAGCTTAATTGTCAAGCAGCGAAAATATAATCTCCAATCGAATTTATGTCGGTTCAGTATAATTTATGGTGCTCAGTATATTTGAGATATGAACAACTTCCGCTTCGAATGTTTTACTGAGAGCCATTCGCTCGGGCTTTGGACTACCTAAATAGACGATGGGGATATCTCTCTTAATCTCATAATTTTTGAAAATGCGTTCGTCCTTTGGCACCCATGAATAAAGAAAGCGATCCGACTGCATCAGACCTTTGGCCGCCTGGCTTGAAGCTGTATAAATATTCAGGTTAGTATACGGCGAAACCGCCGCCGCAATTTCGAGTTGACAACTCGACTGCAAATCTCCCCAAATTGCAAGAATGTAGATATGAAGCTGGTTAGAGATTTTATCTAGAGTTTCAAAACTCGGAACATTCGTAGCTGTTCCCGGAAGTCTGTAGATCACCAAAACTATAAGGTCGGGTTTATCTAAAACACATTTGGTCAAGAATGCGCTGTCCGAAGAATTTTTAGTTTGCAAAAATCATCGCCATGAAAAACATCGACTGAAGCAAGATGTATGCACTCCATGGATTTCCAAAGATTTGTTTCCCACCAGACACTCCATTTTGAATTTTGCCTTCGCACCATTTATCTGCGAAAAATAAAACGCGGGGCATGCTTCCCTCCACCGGCATTAGCAGACTTCATCTATTTGTTATTATGAGTCGATCCATCTACCTATCCCTCGCACTCAACCATGGTTTCCTCGGTTATGAGCCCATTTGTAAAAGGAAAGGGATTTACATCTTTTTTTTCCAATAATCCCTGTCGGCCACTTGAAAATACCAATGCCCGTGATTTCTGGCGCAGCGAAGCATGAAAATTATAAAAGAGTTGAATAAGAGCGCTGATATTTTGTTTTATACAAGCATCTCGCTCGTCAGATGTTACATTCCGATAGACAAAGCCATAATTATCGATGTCATCCCTAACATCGGCGCTAATTTCCTCATCAAACATCTTCTCAAAGTCTGCTGAAGTCAGCCTGGTGCACACGTCCCTGTAGTTATTCTTTTCCACGTTATCACTTCCTCAAATTTGGATAATTAGTGACAAACCAATCTACGCTTTTTTCAATTCCTTCCTCTATTGGGGTAAAGACAAAGTCGGGCAGATATTTGCGGAGCTTTGTGGTATCTGAAGGTTTTCTATACTGCCCATCAGGTTTTGTTGAGTCAAATATCAGCTTGCCATCAAACTTCATTTTACTAGCCACTAACTCAACCAAGTCTCTGATGCTGATCTCAATCCCGGATGAAAAAATAATCGGTGAGTCCTCGCTGTAGTTATCAAGAGCCCAGGATGCCAGTTTTGCTATGTCGTCGGAGAATACAAATTCACGTAAAGGTTTTCCACTGCCCCAGACGACAAGATCACTATTAGTTTTTTTTGATAGAAAACACCGGTGGATCAGAGAGGGAATAACATGGCCATCACTGAGATTCCAATCGTCGTTCGGTCCATAAATATTGGTAGGAATGGCCACGATGTAATCACAGTTCCATTCATTGCGATATGCGCTGCTTTGAACTTCTAACATGCGTTTTGCATATGCATATCCGAAGTTGGAAGGATGCGGCGGGCCATTATGAAGATCTTTCTCGTTTAACGGGTATGTGCATGTGTTAGGGAATACGCATGTTGACATGAAAGAGATGAGCTTCTTGACTCCACAACGCCTTGCAGATTCTAATACATTTGTGTTGATCATGATATTACTTCTGAAATACTCACCTGAGTGGATCATATTTCCGCCAATGCCGCCCACTGTAGCGGCCAGATGAATGACTCGTGATGGACGAATATGGGCCATTGTCGCGTCTATTTTATCAAAATCGGTAAGATCAACTTCCTTTCTGGTTAGATAAATCGTATCTGGAGGGTTTAGCTGTTTTATTGCATAGCCAACCAAGCCTCCCGCTCCAGTAACTAATGTCTTCCCCATAATATCATTGTCTCCTATAAAAACTATTCGGCTATTGCGTATGGCATCTTTTGCCACTCAACTGTAAGAGCCAATCATTCATCAAAGGGAACATATTTGCTCTTTCCAAATTCTTTGACGACCTTTGTCATATCGAGACAAATATCATATGGTGCGCCAGCTAAATCCTTTATTTCAGGTGGGCTCCGCCCCCCTGGGTTACATTCCAGGAGGTATCTCAACCTGTTGATTTATAAGCTTTTTAAACAATACTACCCTGAAAAACCTTCCAATTACTTGCTTGTTTTTCCGGTTTTTAGACAGGCAGACTGGATTTTTGCAAATCCTTTCAAAGATATTGTTGCTCTTATAGACCAAAGTTAAAATTTAACTTTAACTTTAAGTTGAAATAGCAATTCGTGTGCCAAAAAAGACGAACGTGTAAATATCTATTAAAGTCAGTTTGTTATGTTAAAATGATATGAAAGTAATATTCGAA
>JASEIZ010000143.1 GCA_030017395.1 Desulfobacterales bacterium
CGCCAAGACGCTCGGCAATCGACTCTAAATTATGATCTTGTTGGGCTGGATGGACAACTGCCGAAAGCAGCAATGTATCCAGCACAGGATTTATGAATTTTACACCTGTTTTTACTTCATATGTTTGCAGCATACGCATATCAAAGGCTGCATTATGCGCTACAAGAACCGTGTCTTCGGCAAACCGATGAAACAAAGGCAATACCTTGTCAATACTTGGCCGGCCTTTAAGCATTTCCTCCTTAATACCATGAATCCGTGTTGATTCAAAGGATAAAGACCGCTCTGGATCTACAAGCTGATCAAAACATTCATCCTGCAGGAGTCGGCCGTTTACTATCCTAACTGACCCGATAGAGATAATTTTATCCCCTCCAGCGGGATCCAGACCTGTAGTTTCAGTATCAAATATTGTAAATGTTAATTCTGTTAACGGTCGACTGTCAAGTTCAGGAATCTGGCCGGGCTGGTTAAACATGTCAAAATCATAAAATTCCGGGCGGCTTTCCGGTAAAATCGTTATACTTCTAATGCTGTCTGGCTCCAATATTTCAACTGCGGGTAAAAGCAGGCGGAGATATGATTTTCTTTGAACGGTATCGGTCGTATTGCTGCATGAATGAGACCATATTTCCATATTATGATGAGATATAACCTCTTTTAAAATTAAAGGGATCTCTTCGTTTTTGACAATCAGGAAATGCTTATTCCATTCCCGCAATGTTTCAATTTTTATATGGGCTCCTTGCCAGATGTAATCAAAATTTATAAATTCCCCTTTTCTTTCGAGTTTACAGATAAATTCTCTGTTTCCTGTTTCGCCTTTCAATTTATTCAGCACAAAAAGTATGGCAAAAGTTATAGAACATGTATCAACCTTAATCCAATTCCGCTCATCAGATTTTTCAATATCAATATTAATATCAAGTTTCTCTGATGCCTTACTTTTAATCGAACAGGCAAGGTCATAGTCAAGCATTTGGAAAAGAGGCCAATGGGTTTTAACATTAATTGCATAATCTGAAACAGTTTTGTCAAAAACATCCCCCAAGATTATTGATTCTTTGTGAATAATCTTTCTGAATTGCTGAAGTTGCTTAGCATCTATATCAGGATATTCAAGTATGACTTCAATCGTTGATCTAATGCCCGCCAGAGAAGAACGGATACCCGTTGCAAGAGATAGCAATAAAGAATTGATTCTGCGATCTGTTTCGATTTGTTGAGTAATATCGTTAAAAATAACAATAAATCCGGTAAACTTTTCTAAATGGTTTAAAACAGGAACTATTTCAGCGCGCAGGAGTTTGTTCCATTTGCCGGAAACAACAAGATGTGCAGCTACATTTGTTTCTTTACGCTTTAATTTGTCATCTATTTCGTCCAGAGCATGGACTATTAGGTTTTTATCGATAATACTGAATATGGAACGGCCCAGACCAATAAATCTATCCTGGCCTCTGATCAAGGATCTGGTGGATCTAAATTCAGACTGATTGCTTGGAGAACCGATTGTATCGGCCTCTGCAAGAAAGTCTTTGGCTTTTTTGCTGTATAATATAATCCGTCCCTCTGTATTACAGACAAGCACCCCTTCCGGTAATTCCGACATGATGGCTGCCAGAATATTTTTTTCCTCTTCGGCCTTTGCCTTTGCAAGATTGATTTTCTGATCAATATTGTTTTTCAGGTCTTCAAAACGGCCTGCCCCTTCATTAATGATTTGAACAAGCCTCAAAATGTCTTTACTGCCTTCAAGGCTAATACGGTGTGACGGATTTACTGAATTTATTAAAGCCGCCTCTTCTGCAAGTCTGCCCAGTGGAAGAATAAAGGTGTGAAAAATTCCATCTAATGCAAATCCCAATGCAGCCAACAGGAGAAAAGCAGCGCTGAAGACATACAGGGAATGTTGTTTGATAATACTGATTAAAAAAAACTTTTCTTCCGGCGACAAATGCTGCCAGAACAAAACAGTCAGAATCAAAATAATTATTATGGTGATTGAAACGGAAACAACTGCAAACCACCAGAATTTATTATTTGCATTCATTATGAGTCTTTCAGCAATTCTCTAACTTCTTGAAGTATTTCCGAATTAGAAAATGGTTTTATTATATAAGCATCGGCTCCAAACGCAAAACCTTTGGCAATATCCACATCGCGGGCCATTGTGGTTAGAAAGATAATTTTTATGCCTTTCCACTCTGTATTCTCCCTCACTATCTGGCATACTTCAAAGCCATCAATGCCCGGATGCATGATATCAAGCAGGATAAGGTCTGGTTTGAATTTTGATATTGCCTTAACAGCTTCTTCTCCGTTGAAAACACACATAACCTTATAACTGTTTTGCTCCAGCAGAAATTTCAGCGGCAAAACTATGCTGGATTTGTCATCCAGAATAAGTATTTTTTTGAGCATTTTTCAAAGGCCTCGCACCTTCTTAACCAAAAAAACCCCATCCAAATGCCGCAGTCCATAGTATTGCAAAACCAACAAGAACTATCATCCAAATATCTTCTTTTTTCATAGTTATATCTCCTATCTAAGTTTCTTTTACCACAATCATAGTCTCTTTATCCGCACGTTCGATCTGTTTTTCAGTTACGGTAGACATTTCAGCCTTGAAGCAAAGAGCCCACATCATAACGATTCCCAAAATCCACCAGGCTATCTGCCACGACCAGAGATGTGGAAAACCTGAAAAAGAAAATGCCTTATTGCCAAGAATACATGCCGGACCTATAGCAAAGAAATACCACAAAGGCACAAAAATCTTCATGGCTTTGCGCCATTTCACGCCGGATTCGCTCGGCAAATCAATATCATCAAGGAAATCTCGAACCTCAGACTGCCTTTTAATGGTCTCTTTATTGTCTTTCATTCCAAGACCTCTGCATAAATATGCCACTAAAAGCCCAACAAATACACCCCAGAATGCACAATGCATGGAGAGCGGATTCGGGAAGATTTTATATGTAACAAAGACGGATATCATACCTGAAAGCACGCCCAACATAGCTCCTACAGCCGGGAATCTGAATCCCCAAAGGGTCCCGAGAAGCAGTATGTACATGATAAATCCAAAGGCTGTTGCCAATGCCCCTAAAATCACCAGAGCGGCCTTTGAAGTAAGTCCTACTACCAGAGCGGCAACGGTAAGAAGAGTAGCCATAAGTCTATTAACCCAGATCTGTTCGGCATGGGTTGCATTCTGCTTCTTAATATATCGCCAATAGACGTCGCGTAAAAGAATAGATCCTCCGGTACCTATATATGGTGCTGCTGTAGAATGTATGGCGGCTATGGCTCCGATAAAGACCAGCCCTAACATAAACGGCGGGAGAAAGTTTTGCATAAGAAGCGGCACAAGAGCTTTATCGGTCAGGTTGGCAAAACCGGAAACACCGGCAACCTGGAGTATTTTTCCTCCCATGCCCTGAAAAGCCGTGAAGAAAAAAAGCGCGAATCCAACCACAAAAGTTGACATAAATGCCTGCTGCCAGGCAAGCGGTTTTGGTGACTTCATTCCAAATGTCCACATGGTAAAAGCAGGAGACGATTGTATGCCCATTAATGCAAACATGTAAGTTAAAATCATCACGGACGTCCATCCTCCCCCAAGTCCAAAATTCACTATTTTCGGCACTTCCAGATACTTGGCTTCAACAGCGGCAACCTGCGTGGAAAAATTGCTCCAGCCGCCAAAGTGAGCAAGCACGTAAGAACCAAGAATAATTATACCACTCACAAGGAGTACAAACTGGATTACGCCGACCCAGGTGCTTGCCTTAAGACCACCCGTGCATACGTAAAACCAGACTATAAATGCAAGAAAAATAGCTCCAAAAGTAAAGGGCACGCCCGTTATCACATGGAAAAGAGCGCCTGCCGCCATAAGTTGAACAGCAGAATAAAACACGGCATACAAAACCGCCGTAATAACCACCAGAAAGCGTATTGTCTCGTTGTTGTAGTAATAGGCATACATATCTCCTGGTGTAATAAAGCCGTATCTTTTACCCATAAACCACGTTCTCTTGGAAAAAAATGTTCCTGTTATAGGAATCGTAAGAACATAAAATGAAGCAAAAGCATAAGCCAGACCGTCTCTCCAGATCAATCCAGGATGACCGATAAATGTCCATCCACTAAAGGAGGCTGCTGTAGCCGCTAACAAAAAAGCAAAAAACGGTATCGACCTGCCCGCGATAGAATAACCCGAAGAAGTTTTTTCAGTAAAATATCCTTTTAACCCCCAGTAAAAGCAATAAACAATATAAATTCCCAGCATTATATAAACCCAAGTTGTTCCACTCATTTTACCCTCCTACCTTTGTCTCGATTTAATCAACGATTTCAGGATTAGCCGGCGTAGATACATCAATCACCTCCTTTCTGTTTGAACCGCAAAAGCGAGCGCATTCCCCTCTTATATTCTTTTTTTCTGTATCCTAATAATTTACTGAATCTGATTCATTCAGTAAAAACATTTTTAATAGATGTTTTTCGTTTAGTCAAGAAAAAAATTAATATATTTAAATTTAGATTTTTTACTTATATTTCGAATGGTTGTATGAATTCAGGCCGGAAAACACGCAAAAATTTATAATAAATCTGAAAAAACATGAAGACTTATGGCAACTATTCAGTCACAGATTGAAGCTCCCCGCGGTAAGCAGCGGGGAATGCGCTCGCTATTGCAGTTCAACGCTCTCATATTAAAGGATTTTCTCAAGGATGGGATTTTTCACGATGCTGTTTAGTTTGACGACGCGTTCTTGAAGCTCCTTAATAGTGTTAAACCTTAAATTTAACATATAGGTTTGGCCTTCAAAATATGCCGGCTGGATTAGTTTTATACCACTGCCAAGTTTTAGCTCCTTAACATTGTTCTCAAATTCTCTTTCTGCTTTTGTTATTTCAGGAAATCGCCTCTGCTTTAAACAGGCTCTAATCCTTTGTGTTTTTTGCGTTCGATCAATATCCTCCCTATTTAAAATATCCGGGAAATCGCATTTGTTTAGCGCTTCCATTATAGAGATATTTTCGAGAAACGCGATCTCTTTAATTAGGGTAATTATTTCTTTTTGCTTATTTAAACTTAATTTAAATTCGTGAAAAAGGGTTGCCAGTAAAACCGCTGCATCCTGTTCGAGCATGCCTAGTTCCACGGCTATACTTAAAGGAATAGTATTTGAAAGTATGCGATCCTGAACAGACGATGGAAGACAGGAAATGTTTTTAATTTTTTTTATCAAATCCGGATTTTCCGGCAAACCAAGCTCCAAGGCTGCTTTAGAAAGGCTGATAGAATCCTTGTAAAAAATGGAAAGCAGGCTTAACGCTTTAGATTTTTCGATCAGGTTAAGCTGCCTTTGCATGGTATTATCCGCTATTGCAATTTTTGCACATCGGAGCCTGCTTGTATCAGAATCGAGTATTTTTGCTTCAATCGCTGCAAGTCCAAGATATCGGCATGCTTCAATCCGGCAAAAACCGCATATGACAGTAAAGGTCGATCCCTTTGCTATCAATAACGGCGGGTTAATCAACCCCACCTTATTAATTGAATTGATAAGAGCATCTATTTTTGTTTTGGTTGTGATACGGTAGGTATTATCTTCTAAATCAATACATGAGACAGGAACTGTTTTTATCTTAAAGCGCATAAGATTCTCGTTGCTGGTTGCATTTATGCCACACCGGGTTGTTTTAAAAGATGAACATCCAACATTGATGAACTCGTAAAAAGTCCCGAAATCGTCATGCCGGACTTGATCCGGCATC
>JASEIZ010000144.1:0-475 GCA_030017395.1 Desulfobacterales bacterium
GAGAGAATCATATTCCACACCGAATCTGCTTGAAGTATTTGTAATCCTGGCGATCTTGCCATCCAACAAATCAAAGACCGCCGCAATTATTATAGCTGTGGCTGCGGCAACATATTCCCCGTTTATAGC
The DNA here is from genome assembly GCA_030017395.1 of Desulfobacterales bacterium. GTDB lineage: Bacteria > Desulfobacterota > Desulfobacteria > Desulfobacterales > ETH-SRB1 > Desulfaltia. The sequence continues at coordinate 130 of JASEIZ010000144.1, forward strand.
AGCTATAACCGCATAGAAACCGCAAAGAATATTAAATGATGTAAAGAGGTTCGGCAGAATATATATTCCGCGGCGAAAGCCTTTTTTTCTGATCTTATCTTTTTTCATGTTAAATATCCCAATATTGATGTTCCTGCTTTTACCCTGTCGCCAGTGTAGACATCAAGATCTGTATCGGCAGGTAAATACACATCGAGTCGTGAGCCAAAACATATCATACCGAAACGCTGGCCACGGTTTATCACGTCCCCTTTGTTAACATTGCAGATAATTCGCCTTGCAATAAGCCCTGCAATCTGAACAACACAATATTTTTTCCCATGGTCTGTTTTAATAAAAACCGCAT
>JASEIZ010000144.1:485-5702 GCA_030017395.1 Desulfobacterales bacterium
CTTGTCGAAATTTGCGGAAATAAATTTTCCCGGATAATAACTAATTTTTTCAATCTTCCCTTCATGCGGAATGCGATTTACATGGACATTAAACACCGACATAAAAATGCTTATCTTAAGGCAACGACCTTCAAAATATGGATTACTATCCTTTATACCCGCTTCAATAACCTTTCCATCCGCAGGCGAAATAACCGCGCCGTTCATATTGGGGGTAACCCGATCCGGATCTCTAAAAAAATAGCAGATAAAAATGGTAACAGCAAGTCCTGTCAAAGACAAAACAGTAAATTCCAATAAAGCAAACACAGCAGTTATAAATGCCGAAGCCAAAATAAAAAGATACCCGGCTTTTGCCACAGGAAACGCTGTTTGCCCAGGTGGATCGGAAAAGGAAAAATTGTTCATTTAATTATATTATCATATAAAACAACAATGTCAATGAGAGCTTTTGACGCTTAGCCCTACATATGATGATTTTCGTATATAGAAGGGCACGAAACCGCTGATATCATCCGTGTCATTGTTTTCAAATCTATCCATGCTGATGTTCGCTATCGTCGATGCCCGAATAGTGCTTTGATGGGGCAAGGCAAAATGTGCAAGACCTCCCAACTTGTCTCTGATAGCCTTTTGATAAACAAACGCGCCGTCGCCAACAAATATACACTCTTCATTGATATCACAAACAGCTTCACCTGGAGGCATAACCTGCTCGTCGATTTCTTTTTTCAAAATACCGCCGTTAAATCTGTAATGTGAAAAATAAACCTCCCCCCTGCAGGCATCTAAAAGAGGACAAACGAGATATTGAGAAAAAAAACACTGCATGGCAAGCGCATCAAGGCTTGAAACACCTACCAAAGGTTTGTTGGTTGCCGCAGCCAGCCCCTTTATTGAACTTATTCCTATTCGAAGACCAGTAAAACTTCCAGGGCCTCTGGTTACAGCGAATCCGTCCAGTTCGGAAATAATAACACCCGATAATTTAACCGTGGTATTTATCATCTCCATTAAGTGTTTTGAATGTGTTTGTTCAATGCCCAGAGTAACTTCAGCCAGCACGCATTCTTTATCAATTATCGCAACGCTGCAACTTTTTACGGCAGTATCAACAGCAAGTATTTTCATTTATTTGCCGGTTGCTTTGATTTCTTTTGTTTTTCAATGGCTATATTAAGGACTTCATCCATGTTGCTTACAGGGATGAATTTTATCTTACGCTTCACATTAGCCGGAATCTCGGCCAGATCCTTTTTGTTCTTCTCGGGCAATATAATAGTATGTATTCCGGCTCTTAAAGCTCCAAGAGATTTTTCTTTCAAACCACCTATGGGAAGAACTCTGCCTCTAAGGGTAATTTCACCGGTCATGGCAACATCTTTGCAAATAGGCTTATTGGTCATGGTAGAAATAAGGGCTGTAGCCATCGCAATCCCTGCAGACGGCCCATCTTTGGGTATAGCGCCGGCTGGAACATGGATATGTACATCATGATTTTCAAACAGGTTTTCTTTTATTTTATACAAACCAAGATTTGACCTAGCATAAGTAACGGCCGCGCGAGCAGATTCCTGCATTACATCTCCAAGCTGTCCGGTTACAATTAAATCACCCTTCCCCCTAATCAAAGAAGCTTCCACATACAGGACCTCACCGCCGGCCTGCGTCCAGGCAAGACCTGTGGATAAGCCAACCTGACTGTTTTCCTGATCCATTTCAGGAAGATATTTTGGCACACCCATATATTTCTGCAAGTTGTTTTTTGTGATATTAAAAGACCCTTTTCGCCCTTCGGCAATTTTGCGGGCCACTTTTCTGCATATGTTTCCTATCTCCCGTTCAAGGTTTCTTAAGCCTGCCTCTGATGTATATTCTCTAATTAATTGTTGCAACGCCCCTGTGCTGATATTCATGGTTTTGGGCTTTAAACCGTTTTCCTTTATCTGCCGCGGCAAAAGGTACTTTTGGGCAATGACCCTTTTTTCCTCTTCAGTATACCCGGAAATTGAAATAATCTCCATCCTGTCCAGAAGAGCTGAAGGAATAGTATCCGTCAAGTTTGCTGTAAGTACAAATATAACCTTTGACAGATCAAAAGGCAGGTTAAGATAATGGTCGCTAAAACTAAAATTCTGTTCAGGGTCAAAAGCCTCTAAAAGAGCAGAGGATGGATCGCCTCGAAAATCAGCTCCGATCTTGTCGATTTCGTCCATCATAAAAACAGGATTCTTTGTGCCGCACTGTTTCAAACCTTGTAATATGCGTCCGGGCAAAGCTCCTATATATGTACGACGGTGACCTCTTATTTCTGCTTCATCACGTATGCCGCCCAAAGAAATACGAACAAATTTTCGTTTCATGGCGTTGGCAATTGAACGCCCCATCGAGGTCTTTCCAACGCCCGGGGGGCCTACAAAGCAAAGAATCGGGCCTTTGCTCTCAGGATTAAGCTTACGAACGCTTAAATATTCCAGCACCCGATCCTTTACCTTATCAAGGGCATAATGGTCCGCGTCAAGCAGATTTTTTGCGTTCTTTATATTGATTACATCTTTGGTCGTTATGCTCCATGGCATATCAATAAGCCAGTCAAGGTAAGTTCGTATTACCGAAGCTTCCGCAGAGTCAGGATGCATCTGCTCCAGCCGTTTTAGCTGCTTTTTTGCCTCTTTTTCCGCCTCTTTTGACATTTTTGCTTTTTTGATACTTTTATTATATGTGATTATTTCCTGTTTCCTGTCGTCCTGTTCGCCCAATTCCTTATGGATAGCTCTTACCTGCTCCCTTAAAAAATAATCTCGCTGATTTTTAGAAATTTCTTCCCTAACATCAGACTGAATTTTAGCCTGAATGGATGAAAGCTCCACTTCACGGGAAAGCAGGTCGTTTATTTTGTTGAGGCGCTTTACAGGATCAATATACTCCAGCAAAGCCTGCGACTCCTTTATTTTCAGTTTTAAATTCGAGGCAACAAGATCTGAAAGCTTGCCTGGATCATCTATGCTTTCCAGAATACTGCTCACATCTCCTGTTAATTCCCCGCGGAGCGCCAGGATTTTCTTGGAATAGCCCCGGACATTCCTCATCATAGCCTCGGTTTCAAGGTTTATTTTTTTTACAGGATTTTCAGGAATAATTTCAATTTTTACAAGATATAAATCCTTTGTTTTTACATATCTTACAATCCTGGCTTTGGCAACTCCCTGCACAAGGGCTTTAACACTGCCGTCAGGAAGTTTTAACATGCGAAGGATGCGGCTGACGGTTCCAACCCTGTAAATTTCACCGGGCTTTGGGTTCTCAACACTTGGATCCTTCTGGGTAACCAGCATTAAAAAACTGTCCTTTGTTAGGGCCTCTTCTACAGCACGCACCGATTTTTCACGCCCAACAAAAAGGGGAAGCAACATATCATTAAAAATCACTACATCACGAACAGGCATTAAAGGTAAAACAGCAGGTATGCTGGCAGACTTCACATCTCTGTCAATAATGCTGATAAGGTCATCTCTGTCAGATTCAGCCATAATTTCTCCTTATAATATTATAGTAACCGTTCACAGGTTCACGGTTCATAGGTTCAGGGTTGTTTTTCTTGAAGCGCCGGGCTAACTGCTATGCACCAATATTTTCAAGTCGAAATTCTGAACCCCTGAACCTTGAACATCTGAACCCGTGAACGTTTACATATTATAAAACATTATTTATCTTTGACAATATCAATCTTGATTTTTCAAATTAAACATACTTATAATATTTAAAATTTTGATTGAGGAATAAAATGTTCTCTTATCTGATCCAAACAATAATTTTTATATTCGGCATGTGTATAGGAAGCTTTATAAATGTATGTATATACAGACTGCCGGCCTCAAAATCGATCATTGATCCTTTTCGTTCAATCTGTCCAAACTGCGGCAGCATAATACGATTCTACGATAATATTCCTGTTTTAAGCTATCTCCTGCTTAAAGGACGATGCCGACATTGTAACAAGTTAATATCTTACCGTTATCCGCTTGTGGAAATTATGAGCGGCACTTTTGCGCTCTGCACATTTCTCAAGTTTGGGCATACCCTTGAAGCGCTTGTTTACTTTGCTTTTATTACAGCTCTGCTCATAATAACTTTTATCGACATTAATCATAAGATCATACCGGATATAATAACTATTCCCGGCATACCCGCAGGCTTCCTGGCATCCTTTATCCTCCCGTCAATAACATATAAGGAATCTCTGTTGGGGCTGCTTGCAGGAGGAGGAAGTCTGCTGTTGGTTGGATGTGTCTATTATCTAATTAAAAAAGCCGAAGGCATGGGAGGTGGAGACATAAAGCTCATGGCTATGATTGGAACAATTGTTGGCTGGAAAGGCATACTCTTTACAATCTTTTTTTCATCTCTTATAGGAACTCTTGTCGGAATCACAATCATGCTGCGCACAAAAAATGGAATGAAAGTCGCTCTGCCGTTCGGCCCGTTTCTATCTATAAGCGCTGTTGCCTATATCTTTTTTGGCCCTGATCTGATATCCTGGTATCTTAATTTGCTAACATAACATCTATCATGCTGAAAGCCAGGAATCTGAATACAAAACCTCGCCCATTAAAACCCGCGTGGTTTTATAGTATTCCAGCTCAACCTGATCAAGAGATGCGGGATCGGGTTTTTCTCCATCCATAATGCCATGCACCAATTTTACATGCTTGCTTCTTTCCCCTCTTGCAATCTTCAATAGTTCTGCATCAAAGCCGTTCACAATTGCCGAATAAATATCATGTTTCATAAGCATCATCAGATATGTGCGGTTCAAATAAGGACGAAGATTGTTTGGAACGCCATTAGAAACATTGGAAAGCCCGACTATCGATTTTGCTTCAGGCATAATTTCCTTAAGCATTCCCATAAATTCCAATGCAGCCAAGACCTGATTAACATCTCCACATATAGGCGTAACAATAGGATCGATTAAGATTTCTTGCGTGGGGATTCCCGCCTCATTTGCATGATACACAAAATCGACCGCCATTGCGGCCCTCTCGTTGGCATCTCGCGGCATCCCGTCTTTTCCCCACAAAAGACCTATTATACGGGCTTTATACCGGACAGCCATCAAGAGTCCTGTTTCCAGCCGTTCTGGCTGAAGTGAAACAGAGTTAATTAGCGGCTTTCCGCATTTAGCGGCTTTTAATCCCGCTTCCACGGCAATAGGAT
>JASEIZ010000145.1 GCA_030017395.1 Desulfobacterales bacterium
CTGAAACATACCTGATTGGGCTGGATATCACGATTAAAAATGGTTCTCATCAAACAATACAGGATAATCTGATACTGTCGTTAATGAAAATCTATTCTAAACAAGATGACAATTATGGCTTTGAAGGTCCAAGCGCCATGATTAATAATTCTCTTGAGCAGATCAAGGCCAAGAAAATAAAAGACAAAAACATATATACAGGAGTTTTGCAATGGATTGCGGTTCAGAATCGTTACTTTATGTCAAGCATTATTCCGACGAAGCCTGTTGAAGCAAGTATGCGTCTTTTCCTTCAGGATGACCTGTTGGAAGCGCAGTATGTACAGCCGAACACTATAATAAAACAGGGGATGCAGCATGATTATGAATACAAGCTGTTTTTTGGACCAAAAAAAACAAGCGTTCTCAAGCAAATAGATTATAACCTTGCTGATGCGATTAATTTTGGAATGTTTGATGTTATTGCCAAACCGTGCCTCTGGTTTATGAATTTTCTATACAGAATTTTTCCTAACTATGGTGTTGCCATTATTATTTTAACTATACTGACAAAAGTCATCTTTTGGCCTCTTGGTACAAAGAGCTATAAAACGATGAATGAAATGAAAAAGATTCAACCCCTGTTAAAGGATATAAGAGCGAAGTATAAAAACGATAAAAAGAAAATGCAGGAAGAAACTATGGCTTTACATAAAACATACAAGATAAATCCTTTGGGAGGATGTCTTCCCATGCTTGTGCAAATACCCGTATTTTTCGCACTTTATCGTATGTTGTATGAAGCCATAGAACTCAGACACGCTCCTTTTTATAGCTGGGTTACAGACCTGTCTGCTCCGGATCGCCTTTTTCATTTTAGCTTTTCCATACCGCTGATGGAGCCGCCTTACGGCATTCCTGTTTTAACCATTGTTATGGGCGCCACCATGTTTCTGCAGCAGCAACTCTCGCCGCCTGTGGGTGATCCCGCTCAGGCTAAGATGATGAAATTCCTGCCGATTGTTTTTACGGTGATATTTATAAATTTTTCTTCCGGACTTGTTTTGTACTGGTTGATAAACAATATCCTGTCTATTGCGCAACAGTATTATATTATAAAAAAGAAAGCTTAATAATGGAGGTTATATATGTCGCCTTCTTTGGAATTTGAAGGTAAAGATATTGAGCAAGCAGTCAAAAACGCCTGTGATGCGCTTAATATACCCAAAGAAAAACTCAAACACGATGTTATTTCTTACGGATCTACCGGTATTTTCGGGTTGGTCGGAGCAAAGCAAGCAAAGATACGGGTTAAGGAAACTGATTCTTTGCGCGAGATCAAGCCGGAGACGGTCTGCAAAAAGCAGACGAACAGTATTGGTGATGGCGATAAATTATTAACAAAAACACCTGTGAGTACGGTAACAACTCCAGATGATTTTAAACCGGTCGATCTTGGAAGGGATGTTTTACAGCATATAGTTGATTGCATTACTACTGATACAACAACATCAGTCGAACGGGATGAGGACAGAATATTGTTCAGGGTGAAGGGGGGCAATCCTGCGCTTTTAATTGGTAAACACGGACAGACACTTGAGGCCATACAATATATGGTTGAAAAAATCGTCAACAAGAACAGCGAGCAAAGAATACGCATACAGGTAGATGTGGATGGTTATCTGGACAACAGACAGACAAGTTTGCAAAAACTGGTCGGACGGCTTGCTAAAAAATCAAAGCAAACAGGTAAACCTGTGACAATAGGTCAAATGAATGCCTATGACAGAAGAATTGTGCACCTTGCCTTAAAAGATGATAGCGAAATTAGAACCAAAAGTATCGGCAACGGCTATATCAAGAAGTTGATGATATTTCCCAGAAAAAATTTTATCAAAAAGAAAGTCTTTGATTGAACCGCTTTCAGAAGCATATTCTCAAGGGTTTCAAATGGACAATCCAACCATTGCTGCTGTTGCGACGCCAATAGGTCGCGGTGGTATCGGTATTATCAAAATTTCCGGCGAAAAGGCCTTAAGGATAGCCGCAACTGTTTTTAAAAGCTCTTCTTTTGCAAGATTTAAATCCCATCGGCTATACCATGGATATGTTGTTGATCCGGCAAACGGGCGGCGGCTCGACGAGGTGCTTTTGGCAATTATGAAGGCGCCACGTTCATATACCGGTGAGGATGTTGTAGAGATACAGGCTCATTCGGGGCCTGTTGTATTAAGCTCTATTCTGGAACTGGTGTTAAAAAACGGCGCCAGGCTTGCCGAGCCGGGCGAGTTTACAAAGAGAGCATATATAAATGGCCGCATTGATCTTACACAGGCTGAGGCGGTTGTTGACATTATCAATGCCAGAACAAACAAATCACTCGAAATCGCCACTGCTCAGCTAAAAGGTGATATGCGAAGGAGCATTGAAACAATAAGGGGTTCGCTGTTTGATGTTTTTGCTGAAATAAATGCAGCCATAGATTTTCCGGATGATGTTACAGAGATTGTTGATATTGATACACCAATCAAAACACTTCAGGACAAAATTATTGCAAGATTAAAAGAGCTAATAGAACGATATGAAAACGCCCATGTTTTGAGAGACGGTCTTAAGCTGGTTGTTGTAGGCCGCCCAAACGTAGGAAAGTCAAGCCTTATGAATCGTCTGCTCCAAAAGGAACGAGCTATTGTTGCTTCAATGCCAGGTACTACAAGAGACTTTATAGAAGAGCCGTTAGGCATCAGAGGCATTCCTGTAATTATTACAGACACCGCGGGTTTGCATGAAACAGACGACCCTGTTGAGGTTATCGGCATCAAAAAGACTTATGAACACACAGATCTGTCCGATCTGGTTTTGTTTGTGGTTGATGCAAGTTGCCGGATAACAGAGGAAGACTATAAGATATATGAAAGAATCAGCGACAGGAATCTGATAATAGTTATAAACAAATCGGATCTTGTAGATGATAAATACAAACTTGATGTGCCGAATTCCTGGATTAATATTCCGCAAGTTAAAATATCGGCTCTTTATGGTCAGGGACTTGACCGACTTAAAGATTTAATAGCAAAAATATCCCTTGGAGAACATGGTTTCGACACTGAACATACAATCGTTCCAAATTTAAGGCACAAGATAGCTCTTGAGAGAAGTCTTGAGGCCGCATCATCAGCTGTTGAAGGAATGCAAAGGCGAACACCATTTGAATTGATTTCCATCGATATTAAGGAAGCTATCGATTCGCTGGAAGAAATTACAGGCGTTATTGCCAACGAAGACATGCTTGACAGGATTTTCAGCAGATTTTGTATAGGCAAATAATGTTTCACGTGAAACAAGGCTAAAGGTTAAAAAAAACAACCACGAAAACACGAAACAAGGAAATCGCTAAACAGAAAAAATGTAAGTTTTATTTTTTGCTTCCATGTAAAATTTTGTGCTTTTGTGATAAACAAGCTATGTTTAGATTTCTAACAAACCTTAGTTTTCACTTTGTTTAAACCGGCATGCCCGGGTTAGGAGCATGATCATGGATATAGATTTTTCACCTTTTTTCAGGAGATATGAAGAGATAGTGGCAAAGGCGGATGCCGTTTTTGAACGCGTAAAAAAGGAACACCCAGAATGTGTAACGTGTAAACAGGAGTGCTCTGACTGTTGTTATGCTCTTTTCGATATTAGTTTGATTGAAGGATTATATATAAATTATCACTTCAACAAAAAATTTAAAGGAAAAGAAAGGGATAGGCTTGTTGACAAGTTGAACAGAGCAGACAGGGATGCCCACAGGATAAAGAAAAAATCATATAGAGATTTGAAAGCAGGAAAAAAAGAAGATGACATATTAATGGATATAGCAGAGAAACGAATTAGATGCCCACTGCTAAACGAGCAAAATCTTTGCGATATGTATGAATACCGGCCCATAACATGCCGGTTATACGGGATTCCAACCAGTATTGGCGGATCAGGTCATACATGCGGCAAATCCGGTTTTGTTGAGGGCAGGCAGTATCCCACGGTGAACCTGGATATACTCCATGACAATCTTTACAAAATATCCGCTGAGCTTGTAAAAGAAATTGAGTCCAGCTATGTGAAAATGGCGGATATGCTTGTGCCGCTATCCATGGCTCTTATTACCAGTTATGATGAAAAGTTTTTTGGATTAAAAAACACCAAGAAGAACAACTCTAAAGAAAAGCAGAAAGCCCAAAAGGAGCAGAAAAAATGACAGAAATTTCCCCTGAAGAGGAGGAAAGGAGAAAAAAGGCCATACTTGACAGCATGTCTCCGCGGCGACGGAAACATATCCTGAAAAAAGGTTATGATAAATGGGATCCTTTTATCAAGCCAAAAGATCCGATAGATATCAGGAAAGATGTAACAAAACGCACAACCCAGATGCTTATAAGAGAATTTATGCAGACATGCAGCCAGGAAGATTATAACAACGAATTCGGGAAAGGGGCCTTTGAAATTTGCTACGGCATAATAAACAACGATGAAAAGTTTAGAGGCATGTTTGAGTTTGCATGCTGGTATAAGGAACTCTTGAAAAAGGAAGGACACGTTGAGTGACATCCGTAAACAAGTACAATTTGCTGAAACAAAAAGTAGCCGAAACCGTATTTGAATCAGATAGATGCTTGACCCAGTTGGACATAGAAAAGGAATTAGCAAACAGATATTTTTATCCCAAAAAACAGATAAAACAGGCAATCAAGGCTTTGGTTGCAGAACAGACCCTTACATATACTTATAAGTATGGCCAAACTTTCCTGGAAAAATCATTTAACAAGCCGGTGCGGATATCAAAACGGGTTGTTGTTAAGCCGCCGAGTATTGCATACAGGCCTAAAGCTGGCGATCTGGTAATCGAGTTGCTGCAGGGAGTGTCTTTTGGCAATGGAGAGCATCCAACTACAAGGCTGGCAATTAGAGGTATCGAGCATGCATTATCTTCTGACAGATTTTTAAGAGGCGATCAAAATAAATTTGCCCTTGATATTGGAACAGGCTCAGGAATTCTTGCAATTACAGCAGTTTTGTTTGGCATAGACAAGGCTATCGGAATTGATATTGATTCTGTTGCAAGATCGGAAGCTAAAAACAATATTTCACTTCATTGCTGTCCAAAATAGCTTGGATTTTCAAGTTTCGGGTCAATAAAAACAGTTAGTTGTATTTGAAAAATCGGCTTTTCCATGTTCAGGTTGTCGTTTTCAATAGTAAATGCTGTCCAACTCCGGTGAAAGGAAGCAGATATTGGACAGACTTGGGAACAATTGGCAAAACATCAAATGGGCGGTCAATCCAGTCCCATAAGTTCCTGTAAGTAAAAAGGTTCCAACGTAAAAATGCTACAAGATTTGATAATGACCATTGAAATTTCGATTTGAACTGTAGATATTTTATGAGCAGCATGGCAATCAATGCTGTCCAAATTTGGATATAAAGCGCATTTTCGCTGGTGCCTACAAAAGTTTTGACTTTCAGATTTTGTTTGAGAGCCTTGAAAAACAGTTCAATCTGCCAACGGTCTTTATAAATTGCAGATATGGTGGTTGCGCCAAAATCCAGGTGGTTCGTAAGCAAGACGATTTCTCTGCTTTTTTCTTTATCCCAAACCACCACTCGGCGTAAAACATGCGGGCAGTTTGTCTGGGCTTTCTGGCCTGCAAACACAATGGATTGGTCAGCCAAGATATTTCGA
>JASEIZ010000146.1 GCA_030017395.1 Desulfobacterales bacterium
GTCTGTGATTTCTCCCCTTTTTTTATCCTTCTTGGCTATTCCGATTATTGAAAATTTTCCCTCGAGCTTCAGCTCTTTGATTACCGTTAGGGCAATGCTCAATTGACCCTTGCCGCCATCAACAAGCAAAGCATCGGGATAAGGCATAGATTCCTCTGGTTTGGCGTAACGCCTTTTCAACACCTCATACATGCAGGCATAATCGTCTGGTTTAAAAACACCTTTAATCCTGTATTTTCTGTATGATGATTTTTCCGGTTTTGCCTGTTCAAAGACAACCATGCCTGCAACTGGTTCTTTGCCGGATATATTAGAATTGTCAAAACACTCGATACGCTTCGGAAGCCTGTCCATCTTCAAGCGTTTCTGAAGCCGGGCAAGTAAATCGATTTCATCTGCAAGGAAGGCGATTTGCTCCTTGAGTCTGTTTTCCGCATTTAAAGAAGCCATCTTTGTCAGATCGACCTTTTCTCCATGTTTTGGATGTATAATACTTACTTTTTTGCCTTTAATCGAGTAGAGCCAGTCTTCAAGCAAAAAAGCATCTTCTAAGGATATAGGCACGAGGATTTCTCCGGGAATGAAAGGAGATTTTTCATAATACTGTCTTATAAAGGATCCGATCAGTTCCGCATCGGTTAATATGGTTTCAGAAAAACTGAAATGTCGCATTCCAAAAAGACAGCCTCCTCGAATAAAAAGCAAGGTGATTATGGAAAGTCCATCTGTTACGGCAATCCCAAGTATATCTCTGTCTATAAAATCGGTTGAAACCGCAACCTGCTTTTCAAGAGTTTTTTCAAGAGCCGAGATTTTGTCTCTGAGTTCAGCGGCCCGTTCAAACTCCAGCGCTTCAGCGGCGATCGACATCTCCTTTTTCATCTTGTTTATAAGAACAGGTGTTTTTCCTTTTAAAAACTGTATTACCTCTTTTACCATCTCATCGTAAGCGTTTTTATCAACATTCAAACAGCATGGGGCAAGACATGACTTTATCTGGAAGTTAAGACACGGGCGCGACCTGTTTTTAAACTCCTTTGTTTTGCATTTGCGAAGCTTGAAGGTTTTATTTATTATATTAAGGGTCTGACGCACCGCGCCGGCAGAAGTAAATGGACCAAAATAGATGGAACCGTCTTTTTTAATTTTCCTAACTATTGAAAGGCTGGGATATGATTGATTAATATTCAGGCACAAACATGGATATTGCTTATCATCCTTTAAAATAACATTATATCTTGGCTTATATTGCTTGATTAGTGTTGATTCAAGAATCAGCGCTTCCTTTTCGGTTTTGGTTATTATCGTTTCAAAGCTCGATATTTTTTTAACCAGCGCTCTTGTTTTATCGGCCTGATGAGCCGGCCGCATAAAATATGAAGAAATGCGCTTGTGGAGGTTTCCGGCCTTGCCCACGTAAACGACCTTTCCACCGGCGTCCTTCATTATGTAAACACCGGGCATTGAAGAAACTGCAGCTAATTTTTTATCCGGATATGCTTCCATTAAAATTTTCGCCTTCCCTGTCTGCAACACACAGGCGGGCTTGAACTTGAACCGCAATAGAGAAACGTCTAACTCCCTTGCGGCCGAAGATTCCCTGTATTAACTAACCACTTGTATTTTCTTGCTCTTTTGATTACAGTATTACTGAACATAACAATTGTCAATCATGCACTCGGTAGAGCTATGAATATACCTTTATGGCTGGAAAACTCGTTTCATTTGGTTGTTAATAGTGTTTACGCAAACCTGCCGCAAGCGCTTCCCGGCGAAGAACGGCTGAGTAATTGTAAAATCATTTCACACAGGGGGGAACATGATAACAAAAATATTTTTGAAAACACCCTTCCTGCGTTTGACAGAGTAATTGATCAAGGGATATGGGGCATCGAGTTCGATATCCGCTGGACCAGAGATCTGCAGCCGGTAGTGTTTCATGACAAAAATCTAAAAAGAGTATTCGGTTCAAGCATTGAGATCAGCAAGGTAACTTTGACGGAGTTACAAGCGAATTTCCCCATGATTCCTTCTCTCGATGAAGTCGTTTCCAGATACGGCAAAAAATTGCACCTCATGGTTGAAATCAAAGAAGGGGTTTATAATGATCCTGTTTTTCAAAACCGGGTGCTGCAAGATATTTTTTCTCCCTTAGAGCCTCAAAGTGATTTTCACTTTCTTTCTATAAGGCCGGAAATGCTTACATTGATCGACTTTATACCATCAACAACCTTTCTTCTTATTTCTCAGCTCAATGCCCGCAACCTGAGTGAAATGTCCATCCGTAAAAACTATGGAGGTATTACAGGGCATTACCTGTTTTTGACAGACAATATCGTTAAGAAACATAAACAGCGCAGGCAGATGGTTGGCGCCGGTTTTATTAATTCAAAAAATTGTTTGTTCCGTGAACTCAATCGGGGGATAAACTGGATTTTTTCAAACAATGCGCTTGAGCTTCAGTCGATCTGCAATTCTCTTTTGCCTTTTTCTTCATCGACAAAATAGAACAGAATCGCTCCGGCGACAAAGAGTATTAGAATAGATGCAATACTCCATCGAGAAGCTAACTGACCAACAGATATGATCTGGTCGGGAGTGGGTGACAAAGGCATCAATACCCGCCTGGCAGTCAGGCCGACAAAGCCCATCAAGGCGGGACCAAAAATGGCCGCAAATTTACCCAGCATATTATAGAATCCATAATATTCAGCGGCCTGCTCTCTGGGAATCAAGCGCGCATAGTAAGAACGGCTGAGGGCTTGAATGCCGCCCTGGACCAAACCAATGGCTATGGCCAGAATGTAAAACTCCTGCGTGTTGGTCATTATAGTTCCCCATACGGTGATAAACATATACATACCGATTGCCAGGTAAATTGACTTTCGCACCCCCCACTGTTGTCCCAGTTTCCCGAACACTAATGCCGCGGGAAATCCAACAAACTGGACGATCAAAAGCGCAACAATCAAATCATTTGAATCAAATCCGAGCGATATACCATAATCTACCGCCATTCGGATGATGGTATCCACACCGTCGATATAAAACCAATATGCAAGCAGAAAGAGGCAAACTGTTTTTAACCTGCGAATTTTTTTTATTGTTTTAATGAATTGCCTGAAGCCAGCTTTCACATAACTTTCTCCGGCAGGCAAAGTACCGGCGGTTTTATCTTCCGGCACCCACAGTATAATAAAAATTGTAAAAATACCCCACCAGATAGCCACGGAAACAAAAGCGTATCTGATAGCTGTTCCGGTATCAGCCAATCCGAATTTTTCCGGCATTAATGTCATTAATACATTGATAAGAAACAGCAATCCACCGCCAAGATATCCAAGCGCAAAACCGAAATTGGATACGTAATCAATGTTATTTTCACTTGCTACACTTGGCAGAAGAGCATCGTAAAATATATTTGCGCCCAAAAAACCGATAATTCCCATAGCATACAAGAAGATAGCCCATGCCCACGCTCCTTTATTAACCATAAACAGAGAGGCGGTCATCAGAACACCAAGGTATGCAAAAAAGATCAGAAATTTTTTCTTGGCCAATCCTTTATCAGCAATAGCGCCCATAACAGGGGCTATTAAAGCTACAACTAAACTGGCAATTGAATTGCCGAATCCAAGCTGAGCGGTGCTCATATTAACATCAGCCCCGTAACTCCAGTACTGTTTGAAGAAAATGGGGAAAAACCCAGCCATGACAGTCGTGGCAAAAGCGGAGTTTGCCCAGTCGTACATTGCCCATCCCAAAACAGCTTTATTGTTTTTCATCGCTTTTCACCAGAATCCACTACGGTAATCATGGCTGTGCCCGCATATTGGCGGCTTATATTTATCGCTTTCCATTCTATAATATGTTCTGGACTGCCATTATCCCAATTGTCTAAAACAACAATAGCTTTTTCCGGCTTTTCACTCAAACCTATCACAACTACCATATGGTTTTCCATGCCATAGTCCTTGAGAACGACTTTGAGCAAAAAAGGCCTGCCTGCTGTGATTTCCTCTTTGATATTGAGCCATGTGATCGGCTTGACGGCACACTCGAATACATAGCCGTGCTTGCGTGCGTAGGCCTCTATTCCGGATGTAATCTTATGGTTTATCGCACCAAGACCGAAATTGCAGCCGATTTCACGATAGAGCCCTTTGGACAAGTAATCCAGGTCGCTGTCAAGGTTTCCGCCTTCTGGAATTAAATCTTGATATCCGTTATTATCCAGGTACCCAAGGATTGACGCAGAGGCAATCACGGCACAGGATCGGTTTTTGGAAAAGACTTTCATCGTGTTGGTGTAATCTGGAACGCCCTCAATGATCTGGAACTCTGGTATGCGGCGAGAAAGAGCGATGGGTCTATTATTACGGAACACATAAGAGGCGTCTTTCCCTTGATTTGAAAACACAAACAGACTGACATGGATTATGCAGGAAGCAACTATCAGCAAAGCAACAGTTCCAAGTGTATATAGAACCTTGTCTCTCATTTAATAAAGCGCTATCCTTTTCAGCGCTTTTATCTGATCACGAAGCTCCCCTGCCCTTTCAAATTCGAGCGCTTTTGCGGCCTGCGCCATCTCTTCTTCAAAGGCTTTAATAATACCGTCGATATTGTCCAGGGACTCGTATGCGGCAACAGTTTCCGCAACCTTGTCCGTATATCTATCTTCAGGAGCATAAGCTGAGTAAAAGACAGGTATAATATCTTTTTTAATGGTTGTTGGAATAATATTGTTCTTTTTATTAAAAGCCTCCTGAATTTTTCTGCGACGGTTTGTCTCATCTATTGCCTGTTTCATCGATTTTGTTATATGTTCGGCATACATTATTACCCTGCCGCCGACATTTCTGGACGCTCTGCCGCATGTTTGAACAAGAGACCTTGCCGAACGCAAAAAGCCTTCCTTGTCTGCGTCCAGTATGGCTACAAGTGAAACCTCCGGTATGTCAAGCCCTTCGCGAAGAAGATTTATTCCAATAAGAACATCAAATTTGCCGGCCCTGAGATCCCTTATAATGTCCACCCTTTCCAATGTGTTTATGTCTGCATGAAGATAGCGAACTCTTATGTCAATATCCTGATAGTATTCCGTAAGATCTTCAGCCATGCGCTTTGTCAAGGTAGTAACAAGGACCCTTTCATCCCTTTTACAGCGCAACTGAATCTCTTCAAAAAGATCGTCAACCTGATCCCGTGCTTTTCTTACATCGATTTGAGGATCAACAAGGCCTGTGGGTCTTACTATCTGCTCGACCACGGCTCCTTTTGCCTTATCAAGTTCATATTCAGCAGGAGTCGCAGAAGTATAAAGAACCTGCGATGTTTTTGATTCAAACTCTTCGAACTTGAGCGGCCGGTTATCAAGAGCAGACGGAAGCCTGAAACCGTATTCTACAAGGGTAGTTTTGCGCGATCTGTCGCCATTATACATGGCTCGGATCTGTGGCACGGCAATATGGCTTTCATCAATACATACAAGTAAATCGTCAGGAAAATAATCAAAAAGGGTAGGTGGTAGTTCACCTGGGGCTCTTCCTGTTAAATGCCTTGAATAATTCTCTATGCCGTTGCAGTAGCCTAATTCCAGCATCATCTCAAGATCAAAATTTGTTCTTTCTTCAATACGCTGAGCCTCTATCAGTTTATTTTCGTTTC
>JASEIZ010000147.1 GCA_030017395.1 Desulfobacterales bacterium
CACTCCGGTGAAAACCGGAGTCCAGATAGTCTGCAACTACCTGAAAATACTGGATAGCGCTAATGCTTCACTACGTGTCCGGCTTTCGCCGGAATGACGTTTAAGTAGTATATCGGACTTTTTACGAAGCCATCAAGGTTGAATTGAAGCACCCCGACACTTTAAGGTTATTCTATGTTTGCGCCGACAACAGCGGCCATTTGCAACATGTTGATCGTCTGGCCTTCTTTCAGCTTTGTAAGGTTAGTGACATTGCCTGATTTGCTTTTTGATTTTGTGTTTTTGAAAATAGGGAGCAAACTCGCATCAGCCACAATGAACTTTCCTGCGTTCTCAGGTTTTCCATTTTCAGTCTTTGTCTGAAGTTTATTTGCTTTAATATAGTCCCATAGTTTTTTGGTGATCTCTGTCCTGGGAAGTTCTGTTGCCCCCAGAAACTTTGCCAGCTCATTTTTCAGCTTTACCGGTTTCATCAATCCTTTTGCTTCTGCCATTTTTAACTCCTTTTTATTTAAATTTATGGATTAATTGTTGCATTTCCTGGTTCTATTTACCACATAACGCCGCGCTCTGCGGGAGACTTGCGCCCCTAAAATTATAAGTTTCTAATCATCCAATAGTGAATATCCGTTTTCTAATGTTATGCGCTCTCCACGATGAGGGTACCCTAAAAACGGCAAACCTCCTTACGGTCGCTGCGAAGCACTGCCGTCAGGCAGAACATTTCCTGTAGCTTGTTACAGGGTTCTTCAAATTGTTTGTAAGCCAATAATCCAATGGCCGTACCCTACTTGCGTCAACTTGCCCCCGCCTCTGGAGGGGATCCGCAAGCCGTGGCGTTGTGGGGAGGAGGAGAGAGAAACTCCCCCTTACCCGATTGGGCCTTATTTCTTTCCTGAGTTGAATTGAATTACTTTTTCCCAACGAATTGCTCCGGTTGAATCGCAAAACATTTCCATGAATTCAAGGGAAAACTTATTGATAACCTTGCTGTATTCTTCAAGAAATTGATCGTTTTTTTCTTTTGCTCGATGACCAAGAGGTTCGATAATTTCAGTATATAAGTTGTCGTTGCCAGAAATAAAAGCCCAAAATCTTTGTCCACACAATTTCAGGTATTCGCCTTTGTCGGGATTGTTGTCTTTGCCGTAACAACAACCATTGACTGCAATAACATTGAGAGATGAAGCAATGTTGGTTCCCAAAATACGCTTGGCCTTGCTAAAATTATCCTTCATTTTATTTATCTGGCTTGAGTTACCCCAGTTTGGCCCAGATTTAATGGAAACAATGTATTTAGCGCTATCTTTTTCAAGCTCTAAGTCAATTCCTTCGGCAGAAGATTTGCTGCCATGATAAACATGGTCGCAAATATAAATTGCTAATCCTTCTAAAAAGCCACCGAATAATGTTTCTTCCTGTGAGGATAAATGAGCATCAAGAATCGTTTTTATAAAATCGCCAGCGGTAGTGATATGCTTGACCTTGAAAAGATAAGGATTTTTACGCTTGAGTACCGCTTTCAATTTGAGTTTCTTTAACTTTTCTATTCTGTTGCGATGAAATTCCGGTATGTTTTTCTCGACATACTTCGCTATTTTTTCTTTGGTTATTGGTTTCATATTCATCTTCATCCTCGCATATTCTGTACTGATAATGGGCGGTCCTTTTTTGTGCAAGTTTGCAATATTCAGAAAGAACATCAATCCCCACGAAGTTTCTATTTAAGTTTTGGGCCACCTCTGCGGTAGTACCGGAGCCGACAAAAGGGTCAAGAACCCAATCATTCTCTTGAGTGAACAACTTTATAAACCATTCCGGTAATGCTTTTGGAAACACAGCGCTGTGATTTCGGTTATAGCATTCTGTGGCAAAATGCAAAACATTCGTGGGGTATGCCTTTTCCCGTTTTATCCAATTGGAAATGTTTTTTCCAAAACCACTCCCCACCTTGGAATTATCACGGGTTTTGTCTATGTCACTCAAATTTTTTAACCTACCTTTAGCCCATTCACCCATTGGAACCATTACTGCTTCTTGATACATTTTGAACTTTTTAGACTTATTAAATTGAAGGCACTTTTCCCAAGCATCTCTAAAACGATTAGGCCATTTCCCAGGGTAACAATTTTTTTTATGCCATACAAATTCTTCGGTCCATAGCCAGCCTTGCTTACGTAAGGCTAATATTAACTCTATTACGTATGTATGGCGTTCTCCATTGACCGCTTTTTCTTTTATGTTGAGAACAAAAGTGCCATCTGGCTTTAGAACCCGAAGGAATTCTTTTGCTCGTGGCAAGAACCATTCAACATATTCATTTGGTTTGATGCCGCCGTATGTTTTACCTCTACTATCTGCATACGGTGGTGAAGTGACAATTAAATTAAAGAAATTATCTGGATACCGTTTAAGCACCTCTAAGCAGTCACCGTTTTCTATTTTTGTTTTAATTTGTTCCATAATGTCTCCCTTTTCCGTTTCATGGAATGGGGTGATTATAAACTATTGTTGGAAGAATATCTTTATCTATTTTTTCCGGGCATGGAGCATAGTTTCGAGAAGCCCAACGGCGCGGCTCATGGGTGGCGCACTTTTGTGCGCCATCCCTTGAAGCCGAATGTTATACTAATTTGTCCTCTGTTTATTTTTATGAAGTCCCACCTTGTTTGATCAAGTCTATTGTATTCTTCGCAGTCTTGGCGATTTCGCTTTCAGGTTCTATTTCTAAGACCTTTGAAAAAAAGGCTGCGGCTTCACTCTTTTTACCCGTTTTCAAATGAACGACTCCAAGATTAAAATATGCTGATACATATTTGGGGTCGAGTGCTATCGCTTCATTGTATTTTGCTATCGCATCGTCAACCCTACCCATTTCCAAGAGCACATTACCCCAGTTCAGATACACCCTCGGAGATTTCCCATCCACGGAAACAGCCTTTTCATAATTCACAATGGCTTCGGCATATTTCTTTTCCTTCGCCAGAGCGTTCCCCTTATCAAGAAAACCAAAATGCGACTTTCGCCTGACTATCTCCTTTGGTTTCTCGGAGAACTCGACAACAGCGAAGGATAATTCAACTTCTTTTGTCGTCTGACTTCCGTCTATTTTCACCTCAAAAGTCTTAGTTTGTTTTCTATCAATATCGTAGACGTCATATTGAGCCACCGACCTTCCTTCTTTATCTGTGTACGAAAAACCGAACAGGTCGTGATGTATTTTGACGCCACCAAGGTCGGAAGTTGTTTTTGATCGATCAACTGGCCGCATATCGATATTCTCGGATGTCAGATCACCTTTTTCTATTCGGATACGAATCGCAATATCAAAAACTGGGAAATCTAGGTTGTTTGTTAGCTTGAACAAAAAATGGCTATTGGACTTGGGGGTTATTGAATAGCTGGTGGGATTAACAAAAACAGGGGATTTCCTCTGTTCGTAATAAAGATATACTTGGAAGCTGCTAAGTAAAATTCCAATAACTGCGCAGATTACGCCCCTCTCCTTCCTTCCTGAAGACAACAGGAGTCCCGAGCCAAAGAATACTATTGGAATAAAGGCTGCTAGAGCAAATATGATAATATCAGAACTAATCATTTCGTTTTAAATCTAGAGGCACAAGTGATTATACAGATATGGATATCATCACCTTTGTAATGTTATCCGTCAAAATACGCAACTTCTCGTCGCACTACAGATACAATAAGAATACCAAACGAAATTCGGACTTGTCAAAACCTTTGATGTTTTGCCAAAGTTTGCGGTTGGTACAGGTCAGTTTCAATTGGAGAATTAGAATTACACTTTTATATTTTTAGAATAATATCAGTTAGTAGTTTTTATGCCAATTTGTTAAGAATTATGCAATTTTGATGGGTTCATATTGAAAAGATAAGATTTCTCCCTGCGGTCGAAATGACACATTCGATGAGTTCGACTTTTTATAAGTTTATCTATCTGGATTTTTGACGATCAGAGAATTCCCGGCCATTTCTTCTGGTTTGTCAATTCCTAAGATATTCAGGATGGTGGGGGCAACATCCGCAAGGATGCCGGATTTTAATTCTGCGTCCTTGTAATTTTCGTCAACCAATATAAAAGGAACAGGATTGAGTGTGTGGGCGGTATGGACATGACCGTTCTCATTTATCATTTCTTCTGCATTCCCGTGATCTGCCATAATCAGAATAACTCCACCTATCAGCCGCATTTCATCGACTATTTTACTTACACAACGGTCAACTGTTTCGCATGCTTTGATCGCAGCCTCAAGAACCCCTGTATGACCCACCATATCCATGTTGGCAAAGTTTAGTATAATCAGGTCATAGCTATTTGATCTCAAGCGTGAAATAACCTCTTCAGTCACAAGGTGAGCGCTCATTTCCGGCTTTAAGTCATAGGTTGCAACCTCGCGTGGCGATGGGATGAGACATCGATCCTCGAGCGAGAAAGGTTTTTCTTCCCCGCCGTTAAAAAAATAGGTTACATGGGCATACTTTTCTGTTTCCGCAATTCTGAGCTGTCTTAATCCCTGCTCGCTTATTACCTGCCCCAGGATTTTATCCAGATGAACAGGGGGAAAAGCCAGAGGCAAATTAAACTTTTCATCATATAAGGTCATGCAGAGATATTCGCAAAGCTCTGGCAGCGGTTCTCTTTTAAATGGATCAAAAACCTGGTCGGTAAAGACGTGAGTTATCTGTCTGGCACGGTCGGCTCGAAAATTGAAAAATATAATTCCATCACCATCTTTTATTGTTCCCAGGGCGCTATCATCCTTACCTGTGATTACGGTTGGGCGGATAAATTCATCGGTTTCCTTTCGCATATAAGCATTTTTTACAGCTTCTACAGGGTCTTTTTCTTTTATTCCTTCGCCAAGCGTGTATAAACGGAAAGCCTTTTCCGTGCGTTCCCATCTCTTATCCCTGTCCATAGCATAAAAGCGGCCGCAAATGGTTGCGATAAAGCCGAAATTGATGGAGTCGATATAATCCTGCAACTCTTTCACATACCCTGATCCACTGTCGGACAGCGTATCGCGTCCATCGGTTATGACGTGTATATAAACATGGCTAAGCCCCTTTTGTTTGGCCATATTCATAAAGGCAAACAGATGATTCAGATGGCTGTGCACACCTCCGTCTGAAACAAGCCCCATTACATGAAGAGCCGAATTATTAGTCTTTACACTGGATATTATGGAGTTGATGGCCTGATTTTCGTAAAATGATCCATCATTAATTGCCGTGTTTATTCTTAGTAAATCTTGAAAGACTATCCTGCCCGCACCAATATTTAGATGCCCAACCTCTGAATTTCCCATTACGCCTTTTGGAAGCCCCACAGCTTCACCTGAACACAGCAGACTTGTGTTCGGATATTCTTTCTTCAATCTGTCCAGGCAGGGAGTTTTTGCAAGATAAACAGCGTTTCCCTCATGGTTGGGGTTGATCCCCCATCCATCCAGAATCATTAACATGCAGGTTTTTTTATTTTTTGTCATAGGATTTTAAGTATCCTTTGTTCTAATAATTGATGGTCTCGTAAAAAGTCTTGAAATCGTCATGCCGGACTTGATCCGGCATCC
>JASEIZ010000148.1 GCA_030017395.1 Desulfobacterales bacterium
GGCGAATCCTCAAGCTTGGTGGAAAATTAGTAGTTACCACTCCGAATATCGAGAGCTTGGGGCACCGGTTTTTTCACAAGTCGTGGCGAGAACTTGATCCACCCAGACATCTACATATTTTCTCCATGAAGACGCTTAGGATTTGTGTTGAGCAAATAGGATATCGGGTTGAGACATTACGCACGACGCCGCGCTCGGCGTGGGAGATGTACTACGCCAGTCGCTTGATTCATAGGGATGGCAATATCCCAGGTGGTTTTCCTCAGTCCTTAAGCCGGCGATTACGGCTTGAAGGGCTAGCATTTCAAGTGTTCCAGCATATGTTGCTTCCATTTAGGAGCAATGTAGGTGAGGGAATTATACTAATTGCATCAAAAGCATGACGGAGATGGTATGCAAACTCCATCAATTCTGACAATCTGCGTCAACTACCACAATGATGAGCAAACGGTGCGGTTTATCCATGAGTTGCTTGCCCAGAGAGATGTCTCTGACCAAATGGTGATTATCGTAGATAATAGTGAACCTCCTATGGTAGAGAGCCCATTGCGTGACCTGGCCCACACTGATCCACGGATACTATTGCGTCATCCAGGGAGGAACCTGGGATATTATGGCGCTGCAGCATGGGGATTGTGTGAATATCTCAAAAAATTTCCGTTGCCGGAGTGGATTATTATATGTAATACAGATATTGAATTAATTCAAATTGACCTTTTGTCGAATTTGTGTGCTTTACATTCTGCAAGTCACTACGCTGTTATAGCTCCCGCAATTATTTCAACCGCTTCGGGAAGGGATCTAAACCCATACATGAGAACACGACCAACTCGTTTCCGTATGCACTTTTATAAATGGACTTTTCGATATTATCCAATATCAATAACCTACCAACTTTTAGCATTACTGAAAAATAAAATTCTATTCATCTTAAAGCATGTCTTGGTTCGGTCAAACGCTAACTCTGATCAGAGATTTCTTGGACCACAACAGATTTATGCTCCTCATGGTTCCTTTGTAGCCTATAAGCGAAAATTTTTTGAATCAGGCGGTACTTTGAATCACGGGGTTTTTCTTTTCGGAGAAGAAATCTTCATTGCAGAGACAGCAAAACGCCTGGGTCTAACCATAGCTTATGACCCAAGATTACAGATTAAACATCAGGAGCATTCTACGACTAATGTTTTTAAGTCACGAAAGATTCTTGGTTTTGTAAGGGAGGCTGCTGAATATTGTGCCGACATGTTCTTCCGATAGTGTTTGTTGCAAAGAGTGCAGAGTCTATTGGGAGCAACATAAGTGATTGATAATCTATTCATAATTAATGTTTTAAGTTTAGCTATCTTAGGCTTTTTTCTTTTTAAAAAATGCTTTTTGGGTGACTCATTAAAATTAACTCGCCTAACATTACCTTCTTTAGCCAACATGATTGATGGCGTTAGGAAGCTGGAAAAGGATTTTTCAGTAAAACAGGAGGGCTACAATAATATTCAGCCATCGCTTTAGAAGAACAGGGCTATTGCTACTTATAGGGACTATCGCTTTTTCTCCGCGGATCCCTCTGCCTATAATGATCCGGGGGCGTTGTTTTGACCTAAGAGTTGAGGATATTATCCTAAGTGGGCTTCTTTTCTTTTGGTTACTTTACTTGTTTCTCAGACCGCGCATTCATCTGATGCCTCTTTTCAAGGTCATTGGCATTTACATATCGATTGTTGTCCTCACCACTGGTATTGCTGTAATGAGATTTGATCTCAGTCTGCCAAGAGCATTCTTTTATTTTCTTAAAGAACTGGAATATTTTCTTATATTTCTACTGGTCGCAAATTGGGTGCGTTCATATTCGGATCTTAAATTTGCAGGCAATGCGATATTGACTGTCGGTTTTGTCAATGTGGTGTGGGTAGGGTATCAGCTCTTAACAAGGAGCAGGGGTTCATTGTTTCTTATAGAAGCTCCAGCTGGTGTGTACCAACCTCTGCATCTTTTAGAGTCTTACGGACCTGGCCTTATAGGCGAAGTTTCTCCCCTTTCAGTAGGTGGATTTTTCTTGCTTATCTTTCTTTTGGCATTGAGTTATACACTGGTCTCAAGACCCGGTTTTAGGAGACAGGTATATGGGTTACTAAGCGCCACTTTTTTAGTGTGCGTGTTGCTATCTGGTTCCAGAGCATCGACAATAGGAGCTATAATCGGCGCTTTAGTATTTGTCAGGTATTGGGGCAATAAGAAGTCTGTTGTGATTATGGGGTTAGGTTTCCCGCTGCTATTGGGAACAGTGCTATGGCGTAAATCTAATGTTTTTTATTCAATGGAACATATATTTAACTTCAAGCATTATGTGGTGTCCTTGGCTTTTAGGCAACAGGAGATCTGGCAACCGCTAGTGTATTATATTTCCAAAAACCCTCTATTAGGATTCGGTAGGAGTTCCCTTGGTTTCTTTCCAGGATTTCCCGAGGAAGCTCATAACCACTATTTAAAAGTTCTTCTTGAGCATGGCATTTTCGGGTTAATTGCCTTCCTCTGGCTACTCACTGTTGTGATTTTACTTTCAAGAAGAGTGCATAAGAGAAGTAAGGCTTCTATCAGTAAAGTTATTGGTGGTGCATCGCTTGCGGCTATAGTAGCATTGAGTGTTGGAGCTCTTATACAGGATGTCTTTAAACCAGTAATCCTCAATGAGCTCTGGTGGATTTTCGTTGGTCTTACTGCCGCTGCTTACAGAATAGAATCAAGGAGTATAACAGAAAAAAACAATGTCTAATCTTATTGAGATTTCTGTAGTTATTCCTTGTCGGAATGAAGAAAAATTTATTGGCCAGTGTTTGTTGGAATCAGTTATTGCTAACGATTATCCAAAAGATAAGCTTGAGGTTTTTGTTGTTGATGGGATGAGTGAGGATGGGGCAAGGAAATAGGAAATATTTTCAAATACTTGGTACTATGTTTGATGGTGAAATTTATCAAGGTTATGACGCAAATGATCGGCTTGTTTTTAGATACCCTAAAGCCTCTTCCAAATGATATAATTAGCGGAAATTGGGGTAGGAACCGGAGCTTGCGCTAAGCGCATTGTTCCTATGATCAACCAGTATGTTGGGA
This sequence comes from Desulfobacterales bacterium, assembly GCA_030017395.1. Classification (GTDB taxonomy): domain Bacteria; phylum Desulfobacterota; class Desulfobacteria; order Desulfobacterales; family ETH-SRB1; genus Desulfaltia. The sequence continues at coordinate 3,106 of JASEIZ010000148.1, forward strand.
TTGATATAGCCTCCTATACGATCGAGGCCCTTAAGGAACACTTCAAGGAGCATAATATGGAATTTTATTGCTTTTCTATGTGCGATAATACAGTGCCAACTGAATTAAAGATGAAATTCACTAAGGCTTATAGTTTTGATTCACTTGAGCATGTTGAATGTCCTCAAAGATTTTTTGAAAATCTTGCACTAATGCTTGTTCCTAATGGAGAAGCAATTATAGGTTTTCCTAATGAGTCCCTTCCAGAGATGCATGGGATTACTTCATTTAGGACCCTAGGTGATATGTTAGCCCCTTTAGAAAATACTTCATTAAAAGTAGTTAGAGTATACGAACTGCATAGATCTTTTCTCTTTAAGAATTTTAAGCGCTGGTTATGGGATCCAATTATAAAAGTAGGAAAATTTATTATAGCGTCACGTAATTACTGTCCCCAATGTTTTGATGATACTCTTGCTTTCCGGCTCATTATAAAGCCAAGGAAACCCGCTAGGCTCCTCAATATTTATGCGAGTTTTCTTATAAAAATTGCTTCGACAAGACCGATTTTTCATTACATTCCTCTTATGGAAAGAGACGAGATAGAAATTTATGATCGCTACATCCTCTTGCATCTTAGATTGCAGAAAACGGCAGTTTCTATATTATATTAAGGATTAGTAGTATGATAAATATTAATGATCCCCAATTTGTCTCCATCGTTATCCCCTGCCGAAATGAAGAGAGGTTCATTAGGGCGTGCCTCGATTCTATCATTGCCAATGACTATCCAAAGGATAGACTTGAGGTTTTGGTTGTTGATGGAATGAGTGAGGATAGGACAAGGGAAATCATTAAAAGATATGCTGCAAAGCATCCATTTATCATGCTTTTGGACAACCCTAGAAAAATCACTCCTTGTGCGCTGAATACGGGCATCCAACATGCTAAAGGCGAAATTATTATGAGAATGGATGCACATGCTACTTACGAAAAGGACTATATATCAAAATGTGTAAAATATTTAAGTGAATATAATGCTGATAATGTCGGCGGAACAATGATAACTTTATCTCAGAAAGATACATTTATCGGTAGGTCAATAGTTAAAGCCCTCACCAGCCGATTTGGTGTGGGTAATTCAGAATTTCGGACAGGCGTTAGTCAGCACAAAGAAACAGATACTGTTTTTGGCGGCTGCTATAGAAGAGAAATTTTTGATAAAATCGGATATTTCAACGAAAATTTGGCAAGCAGTCAGGATATGGAATTTAATTTAAGATTAAAAAAAGCAGGCGGCAAAATTCTTTTATGTCCTGATATTATAAGTTATTATTATGCCCGTAGTGATTTTAGGTCATTTTGTAAAAATAATTTCAGAAACGGTGTATGGGCTGTCTATCCAATGAAATTTACCAAGTATATACCTGTTAGATTAAGGCATTTCATCCCTTTAATTTTTGTAGCCGGTTTATTCGGTAGTTTAGTTTTATCATTTTTTATCTCAATATTTATTTTTCTTTTTTTAGCAATAGTTCTGGCTTATTCATTGACAGGTTTTTATTTTTCAAGTAAAATAACAATTCAAGAAAAAAATATAAAATACTTTTTTGTATTGCCAATTATTTTTGCAACACTACATTTAAGTTATGGTCTGGGTTCGGTGGTCGGTTTGTTAAAAGTTTTGGTTTCTAAAAATTTTTGGATGATGCGATTTAAAAGAAGTCACAGTGTTTAATGTGAGGTGTTTTGAGATGGAATCTGATATTGAGCAAAAAACAGATGAACTTTATAAAGAATACTATAACAGAAAAGGAGAAGAAAGGAATGATTTGTTGAAAAATCCGGAAGTCTTATTTCAAATACTTGGTTATGATAGGGCAGTAGTTTCAGCTATAGCGTCAACAAAACTTAACCCGAAAACTGCAAAAGTTTTAGATGTTGGTTGTGGAGACGGAGCAAGTATGCTTAATCTTGTTAGATTAGGTTTTTTACCTTCAAACCTATATGGTATTGACATTATTGAAGAAAGAATTACACAAGCCAAGTTAAAAATCTCTAACATCAACTGGATACTCGGGAATGCAAGTTGCTTAAAATTTGACGATAACTTTTTTGAGTGCGTTATGGAGTCAACAATGTTTCTTCAAATGACAGATGACGAGCTGTCCGATAAAATAGCGAAAGAAATGATACGGGTTACTAAAAAACACGGATATATTTTACTTATTTTACTTATTGACTGGCGATATTCTCATCCGTTTAATAAAGAATATAAAGGTTTGTCAAAAAAGAGAATTACTAATCTTTTTGATGTCGGCTCAAAAACATCAATTTTTAAGATTTATAAAGGGGCGTTGGTACCTCCTATTGGAAGATTTATTTCCAGAAATATTCCCTGTATTTATTTTACTTTGCAGAAACTATTCCCTTTTTTAGTCGGTCAAGTAGTTACTGTTTTGAAAAAGAGTTGAAAAACCGGATATGCT
>JASEIZ010000149.1 GCA_030017395.1 Desulfobacterales bacterium
CAGGTCAATATTTATTGAGATTACTGAGAGCCTAAAATCAGAATAAAAGTTGACGTGATATAACATCTAATATAATTATTTGTAACAGTTCACGGTTTACAGTTATCGGTTCACGGTTGAAAAAACAGGAGATAGAGAAATATTATGAAAGCAGTAAAAATCATGCCATGCCTTGACATGAAAGACGGACGCATAGTCAAGGGCATACATTTTGTGGATTTGAAAGATGCGGGTGATCCAGTTGAAAATGCCGCGTTTTATGAAAAGGAAGGAGCTGATGAACTGGCGATCCTGGATATAGCCGCAACATTAGAAAACCGAAAGAGCAGGCTGGAATGGGTTAAAAGTGTTTCATCGGTAATTACTATTCCGTTGACGATGGGCGGCGGCATTGCATCTCTGGAAGATATTGAAATGGTTCTTGATGCTGGCGCTGATAAGATTTCTATAAACAGCGCTGCCGTCCGGAATCCTGATCTGGTCAGGCAGGCCGCAAAAGCCTTTGGTACAGAAAAGGTGACTGTGGCTATCGATGCCAGAAGGAACAAGGATATGCCGTCTGGATTCCAACTTGTTGTCTCCGGCGGTACAAAACCTGTGGACAAAGATGCAGTAGTCTGGGCCAAACAGTGCCAGGAACTCGGCGCAGGCGTTATTTTGCCTACCAGTATGGATGGCGACGGGACTCAGACTGGATATGATTTGGAATTTACAAAGGCTATTTCAGATGCTGTAGATCTGCCGGTGATCGCTTCGGGCGGCGCAGGAAAGCTGGAGCATTTTTATGAAGGGGTTGTTCAGGGCGGCGCGCAAATTTTATTGGCGGCGTCTGTATTTCATTATCGCTTCCTTAGCATTAGGGAGGTCAAGGAATATCTGCAAAAAAGGGGTTTACAGGTCAATTTATAATACTTTAGCATTATGCAGTAAATTATCTGCAGTTGTAAACATTTACCTTTGTTTTTTATCCTTCTGTTTTTCTGTGGTCTCTGTGTGCTCCGTGGTGAAAAATGTTACAAAACTTTAAATTAACAATTGAATATGATGGGACTGAATATCAGGGCTGGCAAAGGCAAAAAAACGGACGCACAATTCAAGGAGTAATTGAAAACGCAATTAATATTATGACCGGCGAAAAGGTTTCTCTGACAGGGTCAGGTAGAACTGATGCTGGAGTGCATGCTTTGGGTCAGACGGCAAATTTTCACTGCGACACAGAACTTGGCCATGAAATCTTTCAAAAAGGCCTAAACAGTCTTGTGCCGGATGATATTGTAATAAAGGACTGCTGCCTGGTTGATGATAGATTTCATGCAAGATATGACGCAAAGAGTAAAATATATCATTACAAAATATTAAATCAAAGGCTTAATTCCGCCATCAGCCGGCGCTATGTATGGCATATACGTAAAACACTCAACCTGGAAGCCATGCACTTGGCAATTAGTCACATATTAGGTACCCATGACTTCAAGGCATTTGAGGGGTCGGGCAGCCCAAGGTCAAATACGATAAGAACCGTAATAAACGCTACCCTTGTTGAACCGCAAAAGCGAGCGTATTTCCCGCAGCTTGCTGCGGAGTTAGCGAGCGAATCTGAAAACAGCAAACTTCCTTACGGTCGCTGCGAAGCACTGCCGTCAGGCAGAACATTCGCCGCAGCTTGCTGCGGTGAGCTTCAACCTGATCAAAACAATCTATGTTTTCAAATAGAGGCCAACGGGTTCCTGCGATATATGGTGCGTAATATTGTCGGGACGCTTGTGGAAGTGGGGCTTGGTAAAATCACCCCCGATGATTTTAAAGCAATACTGCTTTCAAGAGATCGAAACCGTGCGGGGGTAACCGCTCCTCCGCACGGGTTGTTTCTCGTTAATGTCAAATATTGATGAACCCGTAAAAAGTCGAAAAGTTCTCTTTTCCGTCATTCCGGCGACCTGCTGCGACGGGCGCGAGCACGGCGAGAAGCCGGAATCCAGTAAATTCAATGCGTTCTGGATGCCCCCGTATCAAGTACGGGGCAGGCTTATCAAGTCCGGCATGACGATTTTAAGACTTTTTACGAGATCATCAAGTTTCGCACCCTTGAAATATCCCTTTTTTATCTGTTCTTAAAGTAAAAAAATTTATAGGAGTATTATTTTGTTGTCAATACAATAACCGACTGATTGAATCCCTGTGAACAATGATCGGTCAATGTTCCGTTTTTCTCACGTACAATCATCAGGCATTCAACTCCATCCATAGTATTGACGAGCTTGAGCCCTTTTTCAACACCCATAACCATAAGCGCGGTTGCAAGACCATCTGCAAATGCGCATTTGTCCGCAAGAACTGAAGCGCCTGTAATACTCCTGGAAACAGGATACCCTGTTTTTGGATTAAATATATGTGAATAGCTTTTGCCGCACGTTTCAAAAAAATTTCTGTAATCACCGCTCGTTGCAAGAGCTCTGTTATGTAGGGTCACAATCTTGTGGGCCTGATCAAAAGGGGCATCTTTATCAGGCCTGTTGATTCCGAGCCTCCAAAGCCTGCCGTCTTCCCTGAAGCCCGAAGCATATACCTCGCCACCGATCTCCACGACAAAGTTTTGTATCCCGCTTGTTTTAATTAGTTCAGCAATTTGATCAACAGCATACCCTTTTGCTATAGATGCAAGATCAATAGATATTGGAACCTTTGTTTTAACAAGATATCTGTTTTCAAGAATCTCAATATGCTCAAAACAAATCTCCGGCAAAAGACTGTCTATTTCTTTCTTTGTTGGAATATTTCCTTTTTTTTCCTTACTGCCAAAACCCCACAAATTAACAATGGGCATTATAGTGCCGTCCCATGCGCCGTTTGACAGTTTATAGAGATTTTTAGCAACAATCATGACGCGCAGAAAATCATCCGAAACATAAAATCTTTCGCCCACACGACTTAATCTATTAAACCTGCTGATTTCGCTGTCCTTTATAAATGTGGACATACTCTGGTTTATTTCTTCAAGCCGGATGTCGATTTTTCTTTTAAGCTCTTCAGGTTTTGCAGAATGTCCAGGCACAATCTTTATATTATAGGTTGTGCCCATTGTTTTTCCTGAAATAAGCGTTTCTTGCACCGCCCCGTAGCCGGCAGGCCACAAGAACCAGATAACCAGGAAAATTAATTGTAAGGCTGTTTTCATAATAATAGAAAAATTTCTTTTAACAGATTCGAGGCAACTGCTCACCCGTTAACATATCAACAATTCTGCTGCCGCCGATGCGGGTTTGCATAAATACTTTACCCGGCGAGTCGGAAAATACCTCGCCTATGACACATGAATCCCTGCCGAATTCATCCTCCCTTATAGCCGACAATACTATTTCAGCATCATCCGGACTCACAAAAGCAAGGAGCTTGCCTTCATTGGCTATATAAAGAGGGTCAAAACCAAGAAGCTCACAAATTCCAGCGGTCTCATCCTTAACCGGTATCTTGTCTTCATATATCCTTATACCCACCTTTGAACTCAAGGCAATTTCATTGAGGGCTGTCCCGACGCCTCCGCGGGTAGGATCACGCAACACATGAACATTGTTGCTTGCAGACAACATCAATCTAACCATATTATTTAATGGAGCGGTATCGCTTATAAGAGAAGAGGCGAAGTTCATCCCCTCTCTCTGGGTTAAAACCGTAATACCGTGTTCCGCTATACTTCCACTCAAAATAATCTTATCCCCTGGACGCGCCCTGTTACAAGCGATATTAACATTCTCCCTTATCGTTCCGATCCCTGAAGTATTTATAAAAATCTTGTCAACAGCTCCTTTCGGAACCACCTTGGTATCTCCGGTTACGACCTTTACGTTGGCTTTTGCCGCGGCAGAAGCCATTTTTTTAAGTATTATCTTAAGATCTGCGATGGAAAAGCCCTCTTCAATTATCAGCCCAACGCTAAGATAGACGGGGGTTGCGCCACACATGGAAATGTCGTTTACTGTTCCGTTTATTGCCAGATCGCCGATGTTGCCGCCGGGGAAAAAAATTGGATAGACAACGTATGTATCCGTGGAAAATGCAAGCCGCTTTCCTTCAAGATCAAATATTGCGCCGTCATCAAGCCTGGAAAGTATTGGATTGTCAAATATGGGAAGCATAATGTCTGCGGTCAGGCTGTGCGATATTTTCCCTCCGCTTCCATGATCTAAAAGAATTTTGTCTTTTTTCATTAATTTTATCCCTTTCTTGTTGTTTGGTGCCAATCAGAAAAATTATGGCAGAAAAAAAGGTTAACGTAAAGAATATATTCGATCACAATAAAACCTCTTGAAATAGATAATATGATATGATAGTTTTTGTAGTCGTTCACAGGTTCACGGTTCAGAGGTTCAGGGTTATTTTTCTTGGAGCGCAGGTCTAACTGTTATGCACCAATATTTTCAAATCGAAGATTGTTAGTCAGCTTTTAGGAATTAACCTTTAGATTAAAAAATCAAATAGTTAATCTGCCAACATACTCTGGCGGACTAATAGCTTTATCCTGAACCTTTGAACCTTGAACCTGTGAACGGTTACTAGTTTTTTTGTATGGTGGGTGTAGCTCAGTCGGCAGAGCACCAGGTTGTGGCCCTGGGGGTCGAGGGTTCAAGCCCCTTCACTCACCCCATTTCGCGCCCGTAGCTCAGCTGGATAGAGCACCGGACTTCGAATCCGTAGGTCGCAGGTTCGAATCCTGCCGGGCGTACCAAAAAACCATCCATAACCAGAGCGTTTTTCCTTTAGCAGGATGGTTCAACCCTAAAGTGCTAATACAGGAAATCTCCAAATAAGATCCTCATCATGTATGAATTATTAACGGGAGATGCGTTATTCAGTGACACAATAAACTTTTATGGAGAGATGTCACCCACTTCCAAGATTATCCTTGGATGTATTTCCGTTTTTGGAGTTGCCGGTCTCGTTATGCTCCTTTTAAGCCTGATGAGTTTCATCATATCTGGTGCGCCGTTCATTGCTACATCAAAGAACCTTACGCGAAAAATTGTAGCGCTTGCGAAAATTCAGCCGGGTGAGCGGGTATATGATCTTGGTTGCGGTGACGGCAGGTTCCTGATCGAAGCAAATAAAATTTACGCTGCGAAAGCCGTCGGCATTGATATATCTCCGTTGGTTTGCGGCCTGGCTAAAATAACCGTATGGATTAAACGTGCGGATGTTGTCATACGTTGTGCGGATTTTGACACTTACGATTTCTTGGACGCCGATGTGATTTTCTGCTATCTTGTGCCAGATCAAATGTCAGTCCTGGGAGAAAAATTTAAGGGGCTGAAAAAAGGATGCAGGATATTATCACGTCGATTTGAAATCCATGGGCATGAACCATCGCAACAGATACAAATCAAAAATTTTTTTGGCTATGAACCTGTTTTCATATATCAAATATAGAAATTAAAGCTCCCAGCCGCAAGCTGCGGGGAATGCGCTCGCTTTTGCGCTTCAAACTTATGGATTTATTATGAACCGCAGAATATCGAACAACTAATTATGATGAACTCGTAAAAAGTCGAAAAGTTCTCTTTTCCGTCATTCCGGCGAA
>JASEIZ010000014.1 GCA_030017395.1 Desulfobacterales bacterium
CAACCGTGGGTTTCAACCCACGTTGAAATGGAAAATGTAATGGAAATTAACGGAAAATATTGGAGGTAAGGCAGAAAATGCCGAGCCTAAAATATAGCATTCGGAAGCGTTACAAGTTTTCGAATGGATACTAAATTTTTTCGGGAGGGAAGAAATATGAGCACATTTGTTGAACTGCCTATCGACCAAATTACAATAGATAAAGAAAACCCGAGAATAGCAAACTATTTAGCCATTCATGACCCAAATAATATAACCAGCGATCTAATTGCATTGCTACTCGGCACAACTACGGCAGCTTGTGAAAGCCTGCGTGAATCAATTAGGGAAAATGGAGGGATCATTCATCCGATAATCGTTAATAAAGAGCCCGATGGTACATATCGAGTTATTGAAGGAAATACCCGTCTCCAAATCTATAAGGATTTTTTAAGCTCCGGAGTTCCAGGTAATTGGAGTGTGATTAAGGCCATTGTTTATGATGGTCTTGATACAGACCGCATTCACTCAATTCGGCTACAAGCACATTTAGTTGGGCCTCGTGACTGGGATTCATATTCAAAGGCAAAGTACCTTAATTATTTGTATAATATTGAGCACATGCCTATGAATACGCTGATTTCTTTTTGTGGAGGTTCGTCAAAAGCTTCAGAAATCAAGAACATGATTGCCGCTTATAACGATATGGAAACATACTATCGTCCTATATGTGATGATGACATGCAGTTTGATATTAAGAAGTTTCAAGGTTTTGTTGAATTACAAAGAAAAACCGTGCTGGACTCTATATTGGGGCATGGTTATACTAAGACTGATTTTTCAAGATGGATACAAGATGAAAAAATCAGTGTTTTACAAGATGTTCGCCGTATTCCAGATATTTTAAATAGCAAAAAAGCGACGGAAACTTTCTTAAGAGAGAATAGTACTGAGGCAAAAAAGATTCTCGCCGTGGAAGAAATAACATCTGAAAAACTAAAAGATGTTCCGTATGAAATGCTGGCGAAAGAACTTTCTAAAAGAATGATGAACATGAGTGTTTTTGAACTGCATCATTTGCGTGATGATCCAGAGTATTCAGAAAAGCTGAATAGTTTACGCAATGCTTGTGATGACATACAAAACATCGTTCTTTCTGAAATTGATGGTGAATAGACATGTCGGAATCTTTTCAGCATCAGCAGCTTGTACAATTATTGAAAAAAGAAGTTGTAAAGCTAACCCCTTCAGGTTGTCAGGGATTAATCCAACAGGATTCTTCTGATTCTTTGGCTTTACCACCCAAAACGATTGAAGGCTATCGCCCTGACATCTATTACTGCTTCGAAAGCCTTTTAATAATTGGAGAGGCTAAGACTGCAAATGATGTTGAACGGCAACATAGCCGTGCTCAATATGAAGCATATCTTAAAGAATGTGCTAATTTTCATGGCAATGCTATTTTTATTTTGGCGGTCCCTTGGATGGAACGTGCAACGGCTCACAATATTTTGCGAAACCTGAGAAAGAAGGTCCCTGGGAACTATACAATAAAGATTCTTGAATGGATAGGAGGTGTGGTATGAAAAAAATTCATCTTTCGAATGAACCAAAAACTAATCCGAAATTTGATGCCTTTCCATACCAAAAAGAAGCCTTCGAATCCATAAAGGATTTGGAATATGCTGCTGTTTTTCATGAGCAAGGCTTAGGGAAAACAAAAATCGCCATTGATACACTACTTTATTGGTTAGAAAAATCTTCTATTGATACCGTTTTGATAGTTACTAAAAAGCAGCTTGTTCAGAACTGGAAGAAAGAATTTTCCTCACATACTTATATTAAACCTGCCATCCTAACAGATGAAAAGAAAAACAATCATTTTGTGTTTGTAAGTCCGGCACGGGTTATTATAACTAATTTTGAAATCTTGCAGGTTGAAAAAAACCAATTTGTTTTATATTTAAAAACAAGAAATGTCGCTATTATTATCGACGAATCTGCAAAGCTTAAAAACCCTAAATCTAAGCTCACACAGACATATTTTGAGCTCTCTCATTTGTTCAAAAAACGATTAATATTAACAGGCACCCCTGTTGCTAATCGCCCATATGACATATGGGCACAGATATTCTTTTTAGATCATGGCAAGAGTTTAGGCAATAATTTTTCTGACTTTAAGGCACAAACGGACCTTTCCAATAAACTTGCAGGAAATGAAGATTTGCAAGAAGCCTTTGAACGTGAATTATCCGGTATATTTGAAAAAATCAGTGCTTTTTCTGTTAGAGAAACTAAAAACAGCGGGATCATCTCTCTCCCTGATAAAGTTTATATTCGAGAAGAAACTGAACTATCACCTGAACAAAGCGTATTATACCAGCAAATACGCGAAGAGCTTCGAATTGAAGTTATTAAAAATGGCGAGAAAATTATTGATGATTCCTCTGCAATGGTAAAGCGGCTGCTCCGTTTAATTCAAGTCACGTCCAACCCTTTACTTATTGATGAAAGTTTCATAGGAAAGTCTGCAAAGGAAACGATTCTGGATGAGTTGATTAAAGGTATTTTAGCAAAAGATGAAAAATGTATTGTCTGGACAAGCTTCATTGAAAATGTTGATTATTTTAATAAGCTATATTCTCAATTCGGGTCGGTAAAAATACATGGCGGTATGAAAATAACAGAAAGGAACCGCTCCGTAGAAAAGTTTAGGTTACAGGAGCACAAGGTTCTCTTTGCAACTCCAGCATCTGCGAAAGAAGGCCTTACACTAACAGAAGCAAACCACGTTATTTTTTATGACCGTGGATTTAGTCTTGATGATTACTTGCAGGCGCAGGATAGAATCCATCGAATATCTCAAACAAAGACTTGCTATGTTCATAACATTATCGCACGTGGAACAATAGACGAATGGATTGATGTACTACTGGAAGCAAAACAGAATGCCGCATCACTTGTCCAAGGGGACATATCGCTAGATGAATATAAATTTAAAGTAGATTACAGCTTTGGCGATATAGTAAAAAAAATATTAAATATTCAAGCTTGTCAGGAGGAATTACGCTATGAGTAAGATTACCATTGGTAAAAAGGAATTCGATGCCGAAGAAAGAATACTCAATCAAAGCGAATTGCTTTTTTATGAAGAGAACCCAAGAATTTATTCCATTATCAATTCGGATGGAAATGTGCCTTCACAAGAAGGAATTGAGGATATCTTAACAACTATGGATCACGTAAAACAATTACGTGTTTCCATCGAACAGAATGGCGGAATTATTGACCCGCTAATTGTCCTTAATCGAAAAGGCAATTATATTGTACTGGAAGGTAACAGCCGTTTGGCAGCATATCGTCTTCTTGCAAGAAAGGACCCATCAAAATGGAAAGACGTTAAATGCTCTGTTTTATCCGAGGACATAACTGATGATGATATTTTTACTCTGTTAGGACAGTATCATCTGATTGGCAGAAAAGACTGGAGTAAGTTTGAACAAGCCGCATACGTATTTCGAAAAAAGAATTCCTCTAAACTTGATAACGACATTCTTGCAAAAAGTGTTGGCCTATCTACTGGAACAGTAGAGCAGTATTTAAGAGTTTATACCTTTATGCGTGATAATGATGATTTGCGTCCAGATAGGTGGAGTTATTACGATGAATACTTAAAAAATAGAGGGATTAAAAAATATCGAGATACAAATCCCAAAATTGATGAAACCTTTGTTTCTCAGGTAAAAACTGGTGAAATAAAACAAGCAGTTGACGTTAGAGACCTTCTTGGCACTGTTGCAAAAGGAACTGATAAAACAGCCAAGAGACTTATGAACGAAATAATTGAAGGTAAAACTTCAATTTATGATGCACACGAGCGTTTTGAGGCCACTGGAAAAACCGGTGGAGCATATACGAAAGTAAAAAAGTTCAGAGAAACTTTCACTGATGATGATTTTCAAAAGAAAATTAAAACAGAAGCTGCAACGACAAAAGATATTGCCTTTGAGCTAAAGAAAATCAAGCAAGCCGTTGAGAAATTACTTAAAGATATCGGCGAATAAGCGAGGGACTATACATAAATGAGAAGAATACTCTTAATCGAACCGTCATATAGAAATAAATACCCACCGCTCGGGTTAATGAAGATCAGTGCTTATCATAAAATGCTTGGAGATGAAGTTGTTTTTTGTAAAGGCACAAACCTGTCCTTGCGACAGGAAAAATGGGACAGGATTTATATAACATCACTTTTTACGTTTTATTGGAACACAACGATTAAAACGATCAAATACTATTTAAAAAGTGTTGATAACACCAAGCATATTTTTGTTGGTGGTCCGATGGCCACAATTATGGCAGAAGAAATTCTTGCTCAAAAGGGTCTCGAAGAAATTACTATTTTAAGGGGACTTTTGAATAAACCAAATATGCTGGATGAAAATGAACATATCGTTGATAACATGGTTCCAGACTATTCTATCATAGACACCACTAAAAATGATTATCTCACTTACAACTATCCTGTGAGTGATGCTTTTTTTATACATTCGACCCGTGGTTGTATAAGAAAATGTGAATTTTGTGCTGTACCCAAAATCGAGCCAAATTTTAAAAAATATGTGGACATTAAACCAAATATCGAGAATGTTATCAAGCAATTTGGAGATAGGCGCGATCTAATGATTATGGATAATAACATATTAGCTTCACCAGACTTGGAGCAAATTGTTCAAGATATTATTGATTGCGGATTTGGCGTTAATAACAATGATTATAAATATATCAAAGATGGCAAAGAGCGGACTAAAAAGCGATATGTAGACTTTAATCAGGGATTAGATGCACGGTTACTGTATGAGCATCCTGAAAAAATGGAACTATTAAGTCGAGTTGCGGTAAAGCCGCTTCGAATAGCCTTTGACCATGCTGACGATGAGTTTGTAAAGATATACACACGGTGTATGTGGCTGGCAGCCGAAAATAATATTAAAGATGTATCAAACTATATCTTGTTCAATTTTGAAGATGAACCGAATGATTTATATAAAAGGCTTGAAATCAACGTCCTGCTAAATACACAATTTGAAAACGCCGGATATCGTACAAGGATATGGTCATTCCCAATGAGATTTTCTCCGATTTTTGGTGAGGAAGCTAAAGGGCGAAAGTTCTTAGGTAAAAAATGGGTGAGAAAGCAGCTTAGGGGTATTCAATGCATCTTAAATGCTACCCATGGTGTTGTAGGCCCCAAGCATGCCTTTTTTAAAAAAGCTTTCGGAGAAAACATCGATGAATTCAATAAACTTATCTGGATGCCAGAAAAATATATCATTTATAGAAATGAAAATATTGAAAATGGTAATACCGACCGTTGGAATGAGTTGTTTTGCCAACTTGATACAAATTCACTCGCTGAATTCAAGAGCCTGATTGGTGATAATGTCTTTGTAGACAAACGCTCTGACAATAGACTTATTTCAAAGCTTTTATCGCATTATACAGAATAATTTTCTTAGATTCAATCTTTTGATAGCTATCTCCCTTAGTCTGTGGTAGTCTATGTGGCTGAAGGGAGGTAATTTCAATGAAGAAGATTATCACCAGCACCAGCATCATCCTCGCCGCTTGTGTCGTCCTGTGCTCCGCTGTGTGGCCACAGGGCGCCGAGTACAGGAATATATCCGCCGAGCCGATGGAACCCGCCGTAATCGCCGAAATTGAAGCAAAGTCGGGAGAACGGCAGCAGATTATTCTTTCTACCCAAAATAACACTCCTGAGCCGAAGCTTGTCGCAGAAATTGAGCCACTAAAAGAGGTTGTGACGACAATAGTTGAAAAATTCGAGCCGCCCCAACCCGCTAAACCAGCATCAAATTCGGCTTCATCGCCTGCCCAGCCATCATCCGACCCCAAGCCCGGATCAAAGACCGTTATTGACGGTAAACCGCATGTGTGGATTCCGGGCTTCGGATGGATCGAGGATCACGGCAGCGGAAGTGTTGGGATTACAGTTGACGGAGAAGGGGATATAAATAAACAGGTTGGCGTCATGGGCGGCGGAACGAGAGTTGGCAATCCCGGTGATGAACTTACTGGCCATAAAGTTGGCATAATGGGTGGCTGCGGGTCAGTTGCCGAGGATATGTACGAGAACGGCAATAAAATCGGCATTATGGGCGGCGATGAACCTCATGCAGGAAAAGCCACTTTTCCATCGGCTGAAGTGCCAGAGCCTGAAGGCGATGTCAAATACATCAAGTTTGCTGAAGTACCCGAAAAGAACAGCACACCGCCTGCCTATAAGCCGAACACCACATCATCCGGTCAATAACTATGAAAATGCCGAAAGCAGGGGCGCCGCAAAATACGGCACCCCTGTTCGTACAACAATTACTTTACTTCATGAAAAAGCTTCCATACTCTCTTAAAGCCCCAGCAAAGCACAGCCTCAAACCACATCGGTAGCTTCATCTGCCTCCATCTCATAGTCTTCGCCCGATGGGCGATAAGCGCATCCTCCGTCTCATCCCCGATGCGGATTGCGCCAATGGGCCTCTTCTCGATGCGGACGTTATTCTCGTCCACAGTAATTACATAACTGATTTTCTTCATTTTCACATGCCTCCAAAAATTATAGTTGCAAATCCTGCGTCTGTCCGGCTTGCTTCTGCTCATATCGCTCGATCAGCTCCTTTCTCAGCTCTTCCGGAATGGACTCCACAAACTCCTGATACTCTCGCAGCTGATAAATTAGCGAGCTGTTTTCATTCTGCACGATCTGTGCATTACGCTGGGCTTGCCTCATCTTCGCTTCCAGCGCCTCCTCGTTATGCTGCAGGATCTCAAGCTGCTGGGCGTAAGGCTTTAGCTGGTTTTCAAAAGCATTGATGCGAGGGTACCATTTGCAGAACATATCCAGAAGGCTCTCCTTCTTTTTCTGTGCGTTAAAAGCTCCGATGCCCTCAATCTCCCGCTTCATCTGTTCCATCTGCTCTGTCAGGCGGTTGGCTTGTTTGAACAGCCAGGTCGGAACGTGTTTGCGTTTGGTGATTGCGGCTGATTCTCCGCGCTCCAGCTCGGAAAACTCCTTCGACATGTGTTCATGAAACTTGTCCTGCCACTCAATGAGCTTGTTGCGGTCTCCGATTACATCCTTCGCGGACAGGCGCTTATCTTTTGTCAGCGGCACAAAGCACAGATGCATGTGCGGATTCCGCTCGTCCATATGAACGACTGCCGAAAAGATATTGTCCGCGCCGACTTCTTCCTGTAAAAACTCCAGCGCATGTTTAAAATACTTTTCCGTTTCCTCTGCTGAGCGGCGGTCAAAAAACTCAGGGCTGGCGGTAATGATGGTGTCGATGAACTTGACGCTGTCCTTTCGTACCTTGCACTTCGGATTTTCTTTCTGTGCTTTTTCGATGCGGGTCTGTATTTCGCTTGTAATACTTCGCTCTCGGTTTAACAAGATGGAAATTCATCTCCGAGCGCTCTTTATCAATGTCGGGATTGCTGGCATACTGCTGCTTTTTTCTTTCGTGGTGCTTCTCCAGAGCGGACGCTGGTCCTCCTCTTCTCTTTTCAAAACGCAAAATCGCATATGGCATAATTTAAACATCTCCTTTCTGCCGTAGTAACGGCGGTGATCGTCAGTTTCACATACCGCCCCGCCATGCTGAAACCGCAGCCGGCTTTCCCGTCATGTTGAGCAGCTTGCCGGCTGCGTTTTCCCGCCCGCCAAAATGCCCGGCCCCATCAAGGCGGGCCGGTCATTTTATCGATCAATTGTCGGGGCGGTATAACGCACTATACCTTGCGCCCCGGTGGGGCTGCAAGGTGTGCGGCCGGGGACACCCCGGCACCCCGTTTCCGCGGCTTCGCTTTGGCAGTAAAAAAGGCGCTGCCCGCGCCTTTTTTCTGCCTTCGCTTCGCCGCGGTTTTTGCCGCTTGCCCTTTGTGGTTATGTACCGTTGCGGCAAAAACCAGGAAACGGCGCAGCATGGTATCATTCATAAAAGCACAGGTTTGCCTATTTTAATCCCGTCATAGTAACCTCCTTTTGAACATGAAAAAACCGCCCCGAAGGGCAGCCATCATACACTTAAACCAATTTATTTCTGTACAACCATGCTTCAAAACTCTTAATTGTGTAGCATGATTGTACAAAATTTAGCACTAAATAACGGAAATATTTATAATTTTGTCGGTAATTTAGTGTTGACATCGCCATGGGTTCCTTGTTATAATAGCACTAACATACCGACGTTTTTATTATTCTGTCGGCAATCGAGTGGTGATTTTGATGGACATAAAAGAACTTGAAAAGGCTTTTGCAAGCAACAACGGGGTTCTCAAAACCTCGCAGCTTTCTGCGCTCAAAATCGACTCTCGTGGCATTAAGCGCCTGATTTCAGACGGCACGATTGAGAAAATTAAAACCGGATACTATCGTTTTCTATCTGATGATGATACAGGTGAGGCTTCCATTGTATCCCGTCTCTTTCCTGACGGAGTGCTTTGGCTTAATACCGCTCTTTTTTATTATGGATACAGCGACAGAACGCCTATGCAATGGGATATTATCATAAGCAAAAATGCTTCTCCTTCCCGGTTCGAAATTGATTATCCTCATATAAACCCGTTTTTTGTAGCTCCGGAACGGCTCTCTTACGGTGTGACAACCATCGAAATTGAGGGATGCACCATGAACATTTTTGACCGCGACAGGCTCATCTGCGAGTGCCTCAAATATGAATCCGACATGGACAAAGAAACATTTAATAAAGCGATTCAGGCATACATTGCCGACCCGAAGAAAAATATCAGAAACCTGCTGACCTATGCGAAACGCCGAAAGGCGATAAAACGAGTACACGATGTGATTGGAGTGTGGCTGTAATGGATATGGGTGCTTCAGTGATTGCGAAACTGAAAAACAAAGCGCAAAGCTCCGGGATGTCCTTTCAGGTTCATCTGCGGTTGTTCTGTCAGGAAGAGTTTTTGCGGAGGCTTTCGCTTTCAAAATATGCAGACAATCTGGTATTAAAAGGCGGACTTTTTCTTTTTGTTCTGACCGGCTTTGAAAGCCGTGCTACTATTGACATCGATTTCCTTTTGCGACAGATCCCCGGCAGCGTGGAAGATGCACGGCGGATTGTTTCGGAAATCATTAACACCCCAAGCGGCAATGACTTCATCACGTTTGACATGAGTAGCTTCGAGGAAATCACGCCTCAAAGAAAATACAAGGGCATCAGTTTTCAGTTGATAGGCAAAATAAAGAATACAAAAACACCCTTCAATGTCGATTTTGGCATCGGAGATGTGATTGTTCCTAAAGCGGAAAAACGGCTTATACCTACCCAGCTCGATACGTTTACTCCGCCCGAAGTTATTACATATTCTCTGGAAAGTACCGTGGCCGAGAAGTTCGATGCCATGCTGCAGCGGATGGAACTGACCAGCCGGATGAAAGATTATTATGACCTTTACTTTATCGCCCGTACCTTTGACTTTGACGGCCGCAAGCTGCAGGAAGCCATCATGCAGACGCTGCAGAATCGCGGTACTGATTATGACCGCAACAGCTTTGATGAGCTTATCAGTTTCTCGGGAAATGACGCCATGCTGGTCAAGTGGCGGCAATTTCTCAGACGCACAAAACTGCCGGATATTGAATTTCGTAAGGTTACAGGCTTGTTGAATACGTTTCTCGGCGGGATTTGGAGTGCAATTGTGAATGAAGATGAATGGCATAAAAACTGGCATTGCCAGACCACCTCGTGGTAATGTGCAAGGGGGCAAAGCTGGTTTTGCTAACACCATGCTCACATTTATCCGAAAAACAGCTCGTGAGAGCATTTTCCCCGAAGCCGCCAACCAACTCGATTATCACCCTCAAACCCGCATGAATTCAGCATTTTTCCCGCTCCGAAACGCCACGAAAAGCACTCTGAAATCCCCCGCGAGCACTCATTTTCAACGACTCTATATCATCGAGATTTTGAGTTTACTTGTACTTTTTAAAGTGATAAAAATGAATAGAAATATAAATCCATTTAATCTATGATGCGGGTGCTGAAAAATCAGTGCCTTTTTCTTTTACCCAAAATCAAGAAAGGAGGCTTTGCTTTTATGAAAACCTATCCCGAGTTTGACAGATGATATCTTGAAAGCCGCATGAAATGGGCATTCTTATTCTGAAAAATGTCAAATTTGTCCCTACAACCTGCTTCAAGGACGAAATTCTGAAACAGGAAGGAAATTTTTAGGAGGCTGTATATGCATAGCCTTCAATATTTTGTTGCTTAATTCAGTCCCCTTGGTTTTGATATAGAAGCTTTGACCTTTCAAATCTACTTCTGCAAACTCCATCCGGTTTATGGCTTCTCTTATCTTTTCTGGCGAAGCATCTTCAATACCACTTTTATGAAGTTGTTGCTCAAGCTTCCTTTCAAGCAGAAACGCCAGGAAGCATATTACAAAATGCCCCTTTATGCGTTTTTCTGTCCAGTGAAAAATTGGCCTCACCTCCAGCGTACTCTTCATTATCCGGAATGACTCTTCGATCTTCCAAAGTGTGTGATATGCTGCCAGTATATCATTGGGCTTCATCTCTAACTCGCTGGTTTGAATACCGTAGTAACCGTCAAACTTTTCATCCTGCCTGATTTTATCTTCATCAATCATCCAGTGTTCGCTGACTTCTTCGCTTTCTTTCTTCAAATACTTACGTCCGCCCCGTTTTATTGATGCTTTGATTTTACCTGGGTCTTCAACCAGCTTTTTAGCTTTTTCAATAAGTCGCTCCCGGTCTGCACGGTCTTTTTGGGCCCGCTTCTCTGAATATGTTACTATCAGATGTTCCCTAAGTTCATGTTCTTCTCCTTGCTCATCTTTTATCTTGTTTACATATTCCAATATTTTATAACGCAGTTGTTCCGGCTTACCATCTTGCCTGCATGGCCCTGCTATATCGGAATACCCTGCACTGTCAAGCACCTGCTGCTGTACCTTCCGGCTCATATTCTTGATTCTACTAGCCACAATATATCCGCATCCCGCGTCACGTATAAGTTTTAGGTTCAGTTTGCTGTTCAGCCCCCTGTCTGCAACAATCACCACATGACGAATCCCAAACCGTCTTTTCAGATTCTCCAACGCTCCTGCCATGGTCTTTCCGTCAAATGTACTGCCTTTGTATAATTCATACCCGATGGGACACCCGTCACAGTCTATCAGCATCCCCATCACTACCTGTACTTCATTATATTTGTTATCCTTGCTGTAACCAAAATCCCTCAGTTCGTCCTGTTCTGCACTTTCAAACGCACATGTCAAGGTCTTTCCAGATTCGTTTGTATACTACGTATCCCCAGTTCCGGATAATGGCTTCCGAACACTCATCCATATCTTTTCGGATGTCCTTCAATCCTGATAATTCCGCCAACCTCTGCGCCATACGCTGGAAGGCAGGATTATTTTCGATTTCATCTCTCCTTCCCAGATTAAAGAGAACCTCATGTTTAACCTTGCCATTTTCCCTGAAGGAACGTACGATATTCACGTATTCATATTTACCGGCTTTAGTTACTTTAATATACCTATCGTATGCTGGCATAGGTCAACCATCTTGGATATATCTACATTGATATATCCTTTAAGGTGATAAAGTATAACCATATAACGCTGGTACATCCGTTTATCCTTGGTTTTCTTAATAGCCTCCTTTACAGCTTGGATTTCAGGGTTACTGTTATCAGCTTCGAATATTTTATCAATCCTTGCCATTGTGTTAACCACCATCCTATAAAATGTTTATGGTTAACATAATACAATAAAATGCATGGTTTGTGGTATGGATATTTTTACCTTGTGATACCTTTATCGTAATCTATATATATAACAAACTCCAAAGAAGATGGCAGCGATCTATCGGATCGTATTGGCAAGTTGTTTGAAGTCCTTAATATGCCTGATGAGGTAAGGGCAAAGCGTACCCTGTTATCAGCGGATCTCAAGCAGTTCCGCTATATCAACGGCGGTCTTTTTGCCTCTCTTTTACCTACAGCAGAGTTCAACGCAAAAATGCGCGGGATACTCTTGGATTGCTGTAATTTCGATTGGAATAAAATATCTCCCGCTATCTTTGGCGCTATGTTTCAAGGCGTCATGGATAAGGATCAGCGGCGGGAGCTCGGGGCGCATTATACCAGTGAAGAGAACATACTGAAGGTTATAAACCATCTTTTCTTGGACGACCTCTGGCAGGAATTTGACCGCGTGAAAACAGATCCTAAGCAACTCGACCTCTTTCACGAAAAAATCAGTCGTATGAAGTTCCTTGATCCGGCTTGCGGCTGCGGCAACTTTCTTATTATTACATACCGTGAACTGCGTATATTGGAGCTGGAGCTGTTAAAGATGAAGGTCAACACTAATCAGCTTATGCTTGATATGTCTGCGCTTCTAAAGGTAAATGTAGAGCAGTTTTATGGAATAGAGTACGAGGATTTTCCCTGTCAGATTGCCCAGGTAGGCATGTGGCTGATGGATCATCAGATGAATATTCGCGCTGCTGAACAGTTTGGCATGTATTATGCCCGCCTGCCATTGACTCAATCGGCAACGATTGTTCATGGGAATGCCCTGACTATTGACTGGGAGAGCGTTGTTCCGAAGCGAGATTTGAGTTATATCCTCGGCAATCCGCCGTTCAACGGTGCTAGAACGATGAACGAAACGCAGAAGAAGGAAATTACCCAGGTAGTTGAAGTCGAAGCTACGGTTCCACCGAGATATAAAAATATGGCTGATAATTTGGATTATGTAACTGCGTGGTATTTTAAGGCGGCGCGCTATATTATCGGCACACGAATTCCTGTCGGGTTTGTTTCGACAAACAGCATATGTCAAGGCGAGCAGGTCGCTCCTCTATGGGATACGCTGATTAATGATTATGGAATGGAAATCAATTATGCCTATCGTACATTCAAGTGGAGCAATGCCGCAAAGGGCAAAGCCGCTGTACATTGTGTGATCGTTGGCTTTAGCGTAGCGGGTACCAGGCGAGGGAAAAAGATCATTGTTGATGGAGAAAATATAATAGAAGCTACTAATATTTCTCCATACCTCGTCGATGCTCAAAGTACTATCATCCAACCTCAGAAAAAGCCGCTTTGCGACGTGCCGGAAATGAAGTTTGGCAGTCAGCCTCGTGACGGAGGATATTTTGTGTTATCTCCGGAAGAACGTGAGCAGATACTTTCACAAGAGCCATTGCTGGATTCTGTTATTAAGCCGTATATCGGCGCTGAAGAATTTATCAATAATAAAGAGCGTTATTGCATTTGGCTCCTGAATGCACCTATCGAAATAATTAAAAATAGCAAGATTTTGCGTGAGCGCATTGCGGCGGTACAAGAGTTTAGGCTTTCAAGTAACGCAAAAACGACAAACGGATACGCAAAAGTACCATCTATTTTCGCTCAGATTGCCCAGCCAAACGGAAACTATCTGATTATCCCTCGCGTATCATCAGAAAATCGTCGTTATATTCCGATAGGGTTTCTTGATGCCGACAGCATAGCTTCGGATGCTGTTCAAATTGTCCCGGACGCTACTCTCTATCATTTCGGCGTTCTCACGTCTAATGTCCATATGGCATGGATGAGAGCCGTTGCTGGAAGATTGGAAATGCGTTACCGCTATTCAAAAGAACTTGTGTACAATACATTCCCGTGGCCAGATGCGACCGAAGAACAGACTAAGGCCATAGAAGCGGCAGCACAGAAAATTTTAGATGAACGTGCTAAATATCCTAATTTGAGCCTCGCAGACCTCTACGACCCCATACTGATAACGACCACTGGCCTGCAAAACGCACATTATGCTCTTGACCGTGCTGTTATGGCTGCCTATGGATTCCCGATAAAAGGAACAACAGAGGCGGTGTGCGTTGCTCAATTGATGGAGAGATATAAAAAGCTGGTGGAAACAAGGGGTGAGGCTCATGAGTGAATCATCAAATGATATGTTCATGAAAATACCAAGGGCGCTCAAGACGCTTTCCTTTTCCGGTAAACCAGCAGTGATTGATGTGTTTTTCAGCATGAATTGCCTGAAAGAATTAAGCGATTATTACGAACAGAGCGGCGATTATAAACTTGCATTCTCTAAGACTGCCTTTTATATATACCAGGAAACAGAGGGAGCTACCATTGTAACATTCTTAGAGGAAAATGATTTCATCGCTGCATCCGACGAGGAGTTAGAGACGCTTTTAGTCAGCATACTCGAAACCGATGAGCGATTAAACGACGTATACGAGCAAACTCAAGCTGACAATCCCTTTGAGCGCTTTTATAAAGCGAACGATAATCTCGTAAAGAGTGCCATCGCTCCTGTTGCAAAGACCTTGAGTCAACTATCAAAAGCAATCGAGATTCCAAGCTCATCAGCAATCAAAAAAATGCTTGCAGAATATAATGCCATTACGCGTTCAATTGACTTCCCTCATATCAGAAAAATGCATGAACTTTCTGCGATTTATAATAAGGTGGAGAACCTTTCCCGCATTACGGAGGCCTTCCGTTATACTGAATACGCATCGGGGATTGGATTTAAGCTATTTGAACGCCATCCCTAAATTTGATTATCCTGAAATAAGATCAATTTTAGATAGCGTCTCTCAGATAAAATTTAATATTGCAGAAATTATAAAGCCCTTTGAACTGCAGATGGCTCAGTTCCAAACAGATTTATTTAGCCGAATGCAGCCAGTATTTTCAGCTATTACTGACTTTATGTCATCGATAGATTTTTCTATGCTGACATATCATCATCAATGGAGTGAAAAGCATGATTTGCTGGTCAAATTCGGATGGTTTTATCTTAACGAGTTATCAACGGAAGTGATTGATGAAATTTATGAGAAGAAAGACACTATTACCCAAGATGAAGTTGATCGATTAGTAGTTCAGGATTTCAGAAAAAACAAATGCGAAAAACTAAAAAAAGTCGTGAATAAATGGAATGACTCCACCTATTTCAAACCAAGAAAACTTGTTTTGCATCAGGCGTTGGTAAACCATTCACGGCGCTGCTATAATGCATCCACGACGCTATTGAGCATACATACAGAAGGCGTTATAACTGATTTCATGAGGATAGGTCTGCAGTCACCGAAATTCCGCGCACAGGAAGCAATTAACGATATTACAGAATACTTAAATATACAGCCGATGAGCAGTTTATCCTTCTCAGATTGGCAGATATATTCGGCGGTTCTTGAGCGTATTCTGTCTGCATTTGTTGAGCATTTTGATTGCGCTAATCCGGATGTTGCGTCTAATGATTCAAGGCACAAAATAGCCCATGGCCATGTCATTGAGGCCGAGACCGAGTTAAACTCGTTGAAGCGTTTCCTGTATTTGAATGAAGTGTACAGACTTTTCTCATATCTGGATAAACGCATGCAAGCAAAAAATAAGCAAGAAAATTAGAACTTAAATACAACATATGACGTAGAAAAGAGGTGGTGATTAAGATGTCAATCCAACTTGTATCTGCCGATCATGAGGATCGCCTGCAAGAGATACTTGAAGGAACTGAGGCAAGCTTGCGTATCATCAGTCCGTTTATAGGCCTTGACATCTCAAAAAGACTGGCGGCAATCCTCGAAATAAATCCGGCAATATGTTGTGAGATAATCACTCGCTTCTCCCGTGAGGATTTTGTTAACGGTGCAAGCAGTTTATATGCATTAAAAAGCTTGAATGAGGCCGGGGTTACGATTTATGCACTTCAAGGATTGCATACCAAACTGTATCTAATCGATAACGCCGCTGGGATGCTTGGTTCTGCAAATTTCACTTCCGGAGGATTTCGGCTGAATCATGAGCTGTCGATTTTTGTTAGGGATGAAGCGGATATACTCGCCGATATGCACTCGTATTACAACGATACGCTTACAAAAATCCAAGAAAAAGGCGACTATAAAGTAACCGCTGAGTTAATACAGAGTGAAATAGAAATGGTAAATAAACTGCGTAAGGACAGAAAGGATAAAACAACAAAATACCGTAATGAGCATCAATTTGGCGCCATATTAAATAAAGGCGATGAGTTAGTGACTGGCGGCAATCCAGATACTATACAGACTATTCTTGCTTCTGGGGTTAAAGACGGTATAACTGAAGGTATATGGCTTAAATTTGAAGGCGATGCTGAAAACCGTGAAGGCCCAGAGGATCGTTATGAAATCGCTCGCTCGGCTAAGCTTCCAACAGGCTTTACCAGCTTCCCGGCTGGTAATAAGCCCAGTGGCATGAAGCCAGGCGACTACATCTATCTTGCAATAATCGGTACGGATGGTCGAGGTAACAGCACTCCCGTTATCATGGGCAGAGCTCGAACAAAAGGATTTTTTAAAGAGAACATCGCTGATGAAGAAATGAAAAAAGAATTTGATTGGATGTGGGAGTATCCGGCTTTTGTCGAATTATATGACGCCGAATTCTTGGATACACCTCAGAAAAATGGCATTTCCTTGCTTGATTTGTTGGCAGATGTCGGTACTGGAACATATCCGTCAACAATAGGCACAGCTAAAACACCCATTGAGCTGCGATCCATACATTATCAAAAATCACATATTAGAATTACTCATCAGGCAAAAGCTTACCTCGATTCTCGCTTTGAACAGGCTGCAAAAACCTATGGCGTAATTAAATATACATAACTCCACGGAGAACGATAATGGTAAGGCCATAAATAATATGAAAACTCAGATTCAAGCTCTGCTCCTATGAGTGCTGGTTGGAAGCATCGCATTGACGAGGATTATGAAAAATGCGGAGAAACGAAAAGAAAGGTTCAAAATAATGAGAAAGAAATTTGAAGTCATCAATTTTATAGACCAATGTCGCTGGGACGCCTCCTGTGCAAATAACTACGGCTTGATAAATTATGCACACAACGACATATCTGATGATCTCAAACTACTGACCCATTGGATAAGTTATATTACGGATCGGCAGATGCCCTTTGAGCAGATTTGGGAGGTTGGGGGATTCGTTTTCTCTGATATGCTTAAACACTATAAAGATTTTGGAGAGGGCATGAATGTCCTCTTCATCGGTTCTCCGTTGTCATTTTTCGAAGAAAAACCTGACGGAAACTATACTTTTAAATCCAAGCTACTTGCTCCGAAAGATAATCGAATGTTAAGTAAAAACAACCGTCCGGGAGGAGAACCTGTCAGCTTTATATCTCGCTTTTACCCATCGGATTATGTTTCAATGGTCTATACACTCCATACCCTTGAAGCGTTTAACCGAGATTTTATTGATTATGCAGTCGCAATAATTAATTGCCTGACCAGCGCAACATATTCATGCAAAGATTTAGTTCGAGGCTTAGCGTATGGATTATATATTCTTACTTACGATAATATCGGGCAGCCGTCAAAAGAACATCTCAACGATCCTGTCTGGATGGAAAACGCAGAAAGGCGAACAGAAAGCATCCTTTCATTGCTTTCAGATAATAAGGCTTTTCGAAGCCGTGTGCAGAGATTTTATGAACGTAATGGTCAATATGGGATCAAGCGTGTATGGTGCTGTCTGCGAGATTACATAAAGTCGCCGGAGTTTGGAAAGGAATATTTTAAACATGGCTTGCTCTGTCGCGGTGTAGACCCTGCTTTAGTCGAAGTTTTGTTTTCAGATGAAGCAAAACGTCATTTCGAACTGCCCGGAGATGTATGGAACAATAATTCAACATTCCGTAAATGTCTGCTTTCCGACGTAAAGCTATCTGCAAAAGATCAAAGGCTTCCGTTCAACAAGTTGCTTCGATTGCTTTATGAAAGAGAAGACATCTCCATCGGTTACCCCGAGCAATTTGATGCCACTTTCGACTTTGTGCCACGAATGTGTGAAAAGAATTTATGCAATATTTGCCCATTCAAAGCGGTAGATGAAGAAAATGACATTATGAAAATCTGCGCAAACAACGAGAACAATTATTGCACAGTCGCTATGATATGCGGCGGCTACATATGCAAATGCACTCCGAACCAGTGCTCTCTGAAAGAAATTTTGTCTGTATAAAGCAAGAGAGGCAATACCTTTGTGTGGCATTGCCTCTCTTTTCGCTTTTCCGTATCGGTTTGGGGTATGGTTCAGTAAGTTTCCCTATTAAACCGTGCCTTTAGGGCTGTTTTGTTTCTTTCCAATTTGGCAGCATAGAGGTTTTTTGAAGGGCCTTTATAACAATTACGGTCAAAGGGCCTAGAACTATTCCGATTATTCCGAATATCTGCAGCCCAATGTAGAGTGAAGCGAGGGCTACAAGGGGGTGGAGGCCGATGTTCTTACCTACTATCTTGGGCTCAATAAGCTGCCGTGTAACCACAATTATTCCGTAGAGAACCAGGAGGGCAAAACCCAAGCGGTAGTCATCCATCAGCATATTTATAATTGACCATGGGATTAGGATTGCCCCGGTACCCAGTATAGGGAGGGCATCAACGATACCGATTATCAGAGCCATTGTCAACGCATAGGGAATCCCTATTAGATACAATCCCGAAGCTGTAATAATGAAGGTTATGCCCATTATGGTGAGTTGGGCTTTGATGAACCCACCCAGGGCTTTCAGGAGGTCCCTTTCGACAGATTTTAACCTGACTGCCATATCATCGGGAATTTGCGACAGCAAGAATTTCACGATATTTTTGTTATCCCGGCTAATTAAGTATGAAGCAACCGTTGTCACAATAATAAATATTATTGTTTTTGGGAAGACAGATAATAGGGACAATGATTTGCCGATTGCGTTGCTTATCAATGATGTTACTGAAGTAATAACATTGTTAAAGCTGCTGTTTACTAGCTGAGTAAATTCCGGGGGCAAGTTTATATATATATTTTGTACCTTGCTTATAAGGTCGTTAAACGTTACCCTTATAGCATACGTGTACCTGGGGAGGCTGTCGGATATATTAATAAGCTCCGTTATCAGGCGGGAAATTCCCAGGAAAATCAGAAAACCTAAAACAGTATAAAGAGAGATCAAAAGTATGGCAGAGATGATTCCCCGGGGAATTTTCGTCCTTTTATCGACATAGTTCACTAACGGGTTTATTATTGAAGCAATAATCCAGGCAATAATAAAAGGCAATATGTATATAAATAACTTTGTAAAAAATAGGTACAGAAAAGAAATGATTGCCAGGAACAGCAGAGTTCTTATAAAATATATAATGTATTTTTGATATAATTGCACGGGCTGCCCTCCTTTGATCTTAGTGAATACCTGAACGCTCTACTGGATTATATCCAAAATTGGTAGCTTCAATAATAGTCTAGCATAATAATCCAGTAAAGTATATAACAATGCTATTACAAACAAGAGCTTTTTGTATACGGCGATGGCGAGAATACGCCCAGGCTTGCTAGGGGCTTGCCGAAATTGTTTTCCCGGGGAATTCAGTATGGGAGGAAAATGTCAAAGCCTGTAGAATATAAAGGAAAGGGGACACACCTCCCAATATCGGCCAGGGGACACACCGCTACTACGCGGATATTCCTTGCTGCGGAATGTCCCCAATATATAACTCCGGGGTGGGAGGAATGTCCCCGATCGGAAAGGGGACACACCGCCTACCAGTGATCAGTAGCCAGTGATCAGTGACTAGTGGTCAGATGACAGTCGGCAGTAAGGTCAAAAGTTGGAAAGCTGGAAAGTCGAAAGCCAACAGTTGCCAGACATCAGTTGTCAGTTCCCAGTTGCCAGAATGAAAACTTCAGAGACCTACCCTGACGCCTGTGATCTGTGATCTAATCCCTGCGATCTGCGAACTGTACTGCGGAATGTCCCCGATTATTAGGAGGTTTAGCTTGAAAAATACTTCGTAGCCGCTAAAAAAGGGCGCACTAAAC
>JASEIZ010000150.1 GCA_030017395.1 Desulfobacterales bacterium
TTCAATTTCTATTGATGTCAAGGTGTTTCACACGACTTTAGCTTTAGAAAGGTTTCGGAATGATCAGGCTCACAGGTTGACGGCGCGTCAGCGCCGTCAATCCTTGTGTCTTGTTCGAAATTTTCTTTTATAAATCGGGGAAGGTTTCTTTTATAAATCTACGATAAAATTGCCTATTAAATATTGTTGAACTCCGAGCAGTGTTTTTGAAGTGGTCAAACCATGCACAAACACCGTAAATACAAAAGGGGCGACAGGCAATAAGCCGGCGTCACTTGCGGTCAATGTGAGCTTTGTTTGGAGTTTCCAGTATCACACTTCATATGTACAGTTTACCTATAATAGTTTGCAAGTCAATATGATATTTTAAGCTGAAAATATCCTGAATTCATTGTCTAAAATCTGTGCAGGTTTTTGCCTTTTATGTCTTTCTATTATGTGTATATCGAGAACAGCTATTAGAAATGTTTTTCAATAGCGATTTTTTATGCTATAAAAAAATCATGAAAAGGCTTTGCAAAAATCTTATGCTGTCATTTTTTTTAGCTGTATGCATTATATCCATACTGGCATACAAAAGCGCTTATGCCGGCGGTATTCGCAAGGCTGTGGCAGCTGGCCGCTTCTATCCTGCTTTACGGTCTGAATTGGAGCAAATGATCGACGGTTTAACGTTTCAGGCAAAACAAACATCCGTTCAGATTCCTCCTGATAAACAGCTTAAAGCTCTGATCATGCCGCATGCAGGATATGTCTGCTCCGGGCTTACGGCAGCTCATGCCTCGCTGGTATTAAGAGAAAATCTGTTTAACAGGGTTGTTTTGATGGGGCCGGATCATAAGATCGGTTTTAATAACGGGGCGATCAGCGATGCAGATGCTTATGAAACCCCGCTCGGTCTTGTAAGACTGAATGATGATGCAGCAAAATTGCGCGCAAATTCCGATCTGTTTCAATCTGTTACGGACTCTGACAGACTTGAACACTCACTTGAGGTTATTCTACCGTTTCTTCAGCGTTATCTGAATGAATTTGAGATTATACCTATAGTAATGGGCGGGGGTGATGTCAAGCGGTTTGCTGCTGCCATAAACCCAATGCTCGACCAAAACACTTTGCTGGTTGTCAGTTCTGATCTGTCTCACTATCTTCCTTATTCACAAGCTGTGGATAAAGACAAAGAAACCATAAATATGATTTTAAATCTTCAATCAAACGATCTTTTAAGAAGTTATAACAGTTCCTGCGGCAAACCGCCCCTTTTGGTTATGCTTAATATGGCTAAACACTATGGCTGGAAACCGCTTCTTCTTCATTATTCAAACAGCGGGGACACTGTTGGAGGACGTTCACAGGTTGTCGGTTATGCGGCAATCGCATTTTATGGAGATCCATCTATGCTAAAAAAAGATGAACAGCAAATTGATCTACAGCTCGGACAGGCTCTGGTTAAACTGGCCAGGCAAGCTATTATGCAAAGACTGGGATTGAAAATTTCCGATAAAGAATCGGATTTGGCGGCGACCGCCGTTAAGGATGAAGCGCTTAAAGCTCGCTGTGGAACCTTTGTAACCCTTAAGATCGCCGGTAATTTGCGTGGTTGCATCGGAAGCCTGGCAGCGGAAGAATCGATTATTGACGGGATAAAGCGCAATGCCGTCAATGCAGCATTTTATGACCCTCGTTTTTCTCCTGTAACTGTTGAAGAAATAGAAAAAGTGGACATAGAAATCAGCATCCTGACTAGTCCTCAGCCTCTCGAATACATCAACAGCGTGGATCTGATCTCCAAGCTGAGAGTCAATGTTGACGGGGTTGTTCTTCGAAAAGGAATGGCCGGCGCCACATTTTTGCCTCAGGTCTGGGAACAGCTTCCACGGCCGGAAAACTTTCTTTCCCATTTGTGTGTAAAGGCCGGATTGCCTGCCAATGCATGGGAAAACACCAAGCTGGAAATATCGACTTACCAGGTTCAATATTTTGAAGAGAAAAAGTAAGCGAGCCATAACTCTGGTAGTCATCGCCACAGGCATTTCTTCTGTGGTAACTCAATTATTGATTATCCGCGAATTTCTGGCTCAATTTCAGGGAAACGAGTTTGTCATTGCCCTGATTCTTTTCAACTGGCTTATTATCGGCGGGATCGGCATTCTTCTGGCGCATCTGGCTGTTAAAGGCTTTTGGCGGGCTACAGCCTATCGGCTTGGCTGGCTTTCCTTATGCCTGGCCTGTGTTCCAACCTTGCAAATCATGGCCATCCGAGGGCTGCGTGATTATTTTTTTATTCACGGCGCTTCAGTCGGATTTTACCCCACCCTGGCATATACCTTTATTACAATTGCCCCTTACGGACTGCTGCTCGGCTTTGTCCTTCCATATAGCCTCTTTGTGCTCAGACTTGAAAAACCGGATTATCCCGGGGCATTCATATATATGACAGACAATATCGGTGATGTGGCAGGCGGCGCTCTGTTTTCATTTATACTGGTTTATCTTGTAACTCCTTTGCAGGCGGTTTTTCTGTCCAACCTGCCGCTGCTGGCAGCAACCTGTTTTTTATTTGTCTCCATCAAACAGCAGCATCTATCTGTTTTCATGGGTACAGGGCTGGCCATCGTAATTCTTCTATCCGGTATTTTTATGGAGCCGGCATCGCTTGCCACATTTAAAGGCGAACCAATATATTATTGCGAATCCAGATACGGCCGCATAGCCGTCTATAAAGACAGCGACCAGTTTACTTTGTTTACGGACGGCACACCTGTGTTTAGCAGCCACAACCTGACCATGGCGGAAGAAACGATTCATTATCCAATGTCACAATCAACCGATCCCCGGAAAATTCTTATAATTTCGGCTCAAGGCGGGATGATGGAGGAATTGCAAAAATACCGGCTTGCACGCATAGATTATGTTGAGCTTGATCCAGAGGTTAGCTCTGTTTTGTTCAAGTTCGGCCTGACAAAGGATATTCCTGGTTTACACGTTATTAATCAAGATGCCAGGGCATACCTGACAAAATCTGATGAAATCTATGACGCTATAATAGTCAATTTGTCTGAACCTGAAACTTTTCAAGTAAACCGGTTTTTTACAGACCGCTTTTTTGCTCTGGCAAAGCAGCATCTTACCGGCTCTGGAATATTAAGTTTTTCAGTGCAGGGATTTGACAGCTACCTTGCCGAAACCCAGCGCCGGAAGATCTCTTCCCTGTATAATACCGTGTCGGAGCATTTTAACCATGTTTTGCTGCTGCCGGGGCAAAAGATTTTTTTTCTGTGCGGCAACCGTCCGATCATAACTGATATTCCCGCGCGTCTTCTCGAAAAAGGGATTCAAACCTCTTATATCAGCAGCTTTTATTACGGTGATATGACAAATGAAAGAATAGCAGAGTTAAACAATTTGCTCGATTACGGGGTTCCTAAAAACATCGACGAATTTCCCCAGTTAATGCGATTGATGTTTTCACAGTGGTTTACCAAATTCTCCACATCTCCGAATCTATTTATCATAGGCCTGACAATTTTGCTTTTAATATATGTGTTTTGTATTAAAGCAGAAGAGTTTGTTCTCTTTTCAACCGGATGCATGACCATGGGCAGCGAAATTTTAGTTATTTTTGCTTTTCAGATTTTTTTCGGTTATATTTATTTTCAGATAGGCTTGATCATAACCGTTTTTTTAATCGGCCTGTTGCCCGGCGCCTGGTTAGGCGAAAAACTACGTGACCAAGGGAAACAGATACTAATAATTACAGACAGCCTGCTGATTATTCTTCTGGGCTTTTTTATCCTGGCCATGAAATATGGCGGAGAGCGGTTGCCTGTTGTTTTATTTCTTTTGTTTGGATTTGTGATTTCTTTGATGTGCGGCTTTCAATTTCCTGCTGCGGTTCGTTTAAGGGGCGGTGACAATCGTGTTGTGACACGAGCTTTTTCCGCTGATCTGATAGGTGCCGCGTTCGGCGCCCTGTTCACCAGCGTGGCGCTTATTCCATACCTCGGCATTGTATGGGCTGCTGCAGGATTAATCGGCCTGAAACTTACAAGCTTAACTATTATGGCGACAAGGCATGAAAAAAATAAGCAGACGTAAATTCCTGTATTGTAGTACGGCGATTCTTTCAACAGCCATGCCTTTTCGTTCCTTTTGGCCTGTTGCAGGAACAGATAGCGAGGCATCCAGATCTGTTGATATCAGCGGCAAAGTGTTTACAGGGGATGCGCCTGCAAAACTATGGAAATGGTCTCACGAAGGATTTCTTTACGAGAAGTTAAAAAAAAACAGGGTGGCATGCGGCATCTGTCCCAACAGATGTGTTTTGGCGCCCGGCGATTTAAGCGTTTGCCGCAGTAAAATTAACATTGACGGAATATTATACACCCTGGCCTACGGCAACCCCTGCAGTGTGCATGTCGATCCCATAGAGAAAAAACCCCTTTTCCATTTTAAACCAAAATCAAGGGCGCTTTCCATTGCTGCCACAGGGTGCAATTTTCGATGTTTGAATTGCCAGAACTGGGAAATTTCCCAGGCAAAACCCTGGCAGGTGCGCCATTATGAACTTTTTCCCCGGGATGTGGTTGTTAAGGCGCAAAGCTCTGGTGCAAAATCGATTGCCTATACCTATTCAGAGCCCACGACCTTTTTTGAATACATGATAGATATTGCGCGTATCGCCAGAAAGGAGGGCATATATAACCTGTGGATATCGAACGGCTATATAAACCAAAAGCCTTTGCTGGAACTATGCAAAGTTCTTGACGCGGCTAATGTCAACCTGAAGTCATACAGTGATGCCATATACAGGAAATTAAACGGCGGCAGACTGGAGCCGGTTTTGAATACGTTTAAGACGCTGCATGAACGGGGAGTACACTTTGAAATGACGAATCTGGTAGTTCCGGGATATGTTGATGATGCCGATATGGCTAAAAGGATGTGCGAATGGATTCTCAACAATCTCGGCCCTGATTATCCATTGCATTTTTTACGATTTTTTCCAAGATACAAATTAGACAGGCTGGCGCCTACTCCGATATCTACCCTGAGCCGCTTCCGCGAACTGGCCATGCACGAGGGAATTCATTATGTATATGTAGGCAATGTGCCCGACCATGAAGGCAATAATACCTATTGCCATAATTGCGGAAAATTATTGGTTGAAAGAAAAGGATATTTAATTCCCGTTTATGATCTTGTTGGAAATAGATGCGGGTTTTGCAATAGTGTTATTCCAGGCGTATGGATGCATGAACGCTGAAAAAGATGAACATCGAACATCGAACGTCCAACATCGAACGTTGAATGGAAAAAGGTGAAGAAACAGAGTTTAAAAAACCTGAACTATTAGATAATATTTTACAGGGAACAGAGGAATTAATTAAGATTTTCGTTACGAGTATCAAAACGGCTGAAAAGAAACAGAGAAATAGCTACTTACTGTTCGGTCCCTGATTCACCATCAAAAAAATAAAAAACCTCGTTGATCCTGAGAAATCAGG
>JASEIZ010000151.1 GCA_030017395.1 Desulfobacterales bacterium
TTACGTCATTCCGGCGAAAGCCGGAATGACGTAAAACGGTATTTTTTGACTTTTTACGAGACCATCAATATTAATAGAGCATTAAGCTGACAAAACAAAATTATAAAAAAACATAACTGCAAGGTGAGAGGAGGTGACCGGAAAAGCCCGAAAGGGGAGGTAAGATGTTTTTGTAGTCAAAACGACTAATTTTCAAAACAATGGAGGTAATAAACAATGGCAAAACATGAAACCCCTTTGATCGACCAGCTTGAATCCGGACCGTGGCCGAGTTTTGTGTCCGACATTAAGCAAGAGGCTGAATCAAGGGCAAAGAATGAGAAAGGTTTAGACTACCAGATTCCTGTGGATGTTTGTGATGATCTTCTTGGAGTCCTTGAACTCTCATACAAACATGGCAGGACTCACTGGAAACATGGCGGAATCGTAGGTGTATTTGGCTATGGCGGTGGTGTTATAGGCAGGTATTGCGATCAACCGGAAATGTTCCCGGGCGTTGCACATTTCCACACCATGCGCGTTAACCAGCCTGCGGGTAAATACTATACAACAAAATTTCTGAATGATCTCATGAATATTTGGGAGCTGCGCGGCAGCGGTTTGACCAATATGCACGGATCAACCGGAGATATTGTTCTTATCGGAACTACAACGCCTCAATTAGAAGAGATCTTTTTTGAGTTGACCCATAATATGAACACGGATCTGGGAGGTTCAGGCGGAAATCTGCGAACCCCTTCCGACTGTCTCGGCATGTCTCGTTGCGAGTATGCATGTTATGATACCCAGGAACTTTGCCACCATATGACACTGGAATATCAGGATGAGCTTCATCGTCCTGCTTTTCCTTATAAGTTTAAATTCAAATTTGACGGATGCCCCAACTGCTGCGTGGCATCTATCGCAAGATCAGACCTGGCCTTTATCGGCACATGGCGTGATGATATCCGCATTGATCAGAAAGCGGTCAAAGCATATGTCGGCGGCGAAATAGTACCAAATGCCGGAGCACATGCCGGTCGTGACTGGGGTGCGTTTGATATCCAGAAAGAGGTCATCAAGCTTTGCCCAACCGGCTGCATGAGGTATGAAAATGGAAAGCTCGAGATAAACACCCCTGATTGCACCAGATGTATGCACTGCATCAATGTTATGCCGAGAGCCTTGATGGTAGGTTTAGACAGGGGGCTTTCTATCCTATGTGGCGCTAAAGCTCCAATTCTCGATGGCGCACAGATTGGCACTCTTCTTGTTCCTTTTATCGAAGTAGAAGATCCTTACGATGGAATAAAGGAAATAATCGAGAAGGTCTGGGACTACTGGATGGAAGAAGGAAAGAACCGCGAGCGTGTAGGTGAATTAATCAAGCGTAACGGCATGCAGAAAATGCTTGAGAAATGCGGCTTAAAACCGCTTGCTCAGCATGTTCAGGAACCGCGGTCTAACCCATACGTCTTCTGGAAAGAAGATGAGGTTCCTGGCGGATTTACGCGTGATATTAACGAATTTAGAAAACATCATAGTAGATAGGAGGGGAATAATCATGGCTTTTATATCTTCAGGTTACAATCCTGACAAACCGATGGAAAATAGAATAACAGATATCGGTCCACAAAAATATGATAATTTTTACCCTCCGGTTATTGCAAAAAACAAGGGTAAATGGAAATATCATGAAATTCTGGAACCTGGTGTTCTTGTCCATGTTTCGGAAACAGGCGAAAAAGTTTTTACTGTAAGGGTCGGTGCAGCTCGTCTGATGAGCATAAGTCTTATTCGCGAAGCATGTGAAATAGCAGATAAACATTGTGATGGATATTTAAGATTTACCACCAGAAACAATATAGAATTCATGGTGGACAGCAAAGACAAGGTAGAGCCTCTGAAGCAGGATCTTGCAGGCAGAAAGTTTGCTGCCGGTAGCTTTAAGTTCCCGATCGGCGGCACAGGCGCTGGAATTACCAACTGCGTTCATACACAGGGCTGGATCCACTGCCATACTCCGGCCACTGACGCATCGGGCACTGTAAAGGCTACCATGGATGCGCTTTTTGATGATTTTCAAAGCATGAGGCTGCCTGCGCAGCTTCGCGTTTCCATGGCATGTTGTCTGAATATGTGCGGCGCTGTCCACTGCTCTGATATTGCAATCCTTGGATATCACCGCAAACCGCCGCTTCTTGACCATGAATATCTGGACAAGTTGTGCGAGATTCCTCTTGCCATTTCCGCATGTCCTACCGCGGCAATTAAACCGACCAAGATGGAGCTTCCAGACGGAACAAAGGTAAATACTGTTTCCGTAAAAGCAGAAAAATGTATGTTTTGCGGCAACTGTTACACAATGTGTCCTTCCATGCCGCTTGCAGACACGGAAGGTGACGGAATCGTACTTATGGCGGGCGGCAAGATATCTAACAGGATCAGCATACCGAAGTTTTCCAAGATAGTTGTGGCCTTTATACCGAACGAAATGCCGCGCTGGCCGACCATGACAAAGGCAATAAAGAAAATGGTAGATGTTTATGCAAACGATGCCAATAAATACGAACGTCTCGGCGACTGGGCAGAGAGAATTGGATGGGAAAAGTTCTTTGAAAAATGTGAACTTGAATTTACACATCATCTTATTGATGACTTCCGTGATGCCGCTTATCTTACATGGCGTCACACGACTCAATTCAAGTTTACAAAGTAGAGTTTTTTATTAAAACCGGCACACAAAGAGTACAGGGGACACAACCGTGTCCCCTGTGCCTGCCTAAAAAGAAGGGGCTTAACAATGAATCAAGCTGAAGCAACTGAAAAATTAGTAGAAGCGCTCAAAAAGAAACAAAAGACAAAAACCAAGTTTTATTTTAGCGATCTGGTCAAAATACTGGATGAAAAGCCCAGAGCTGCCAAGGAATTTATTAGCCAGATGGTACGGGATGAAGTTCTCGAATTGTGGTCGAGTGGAAGCACATCTATGTATGGGCTCAAAGGTCTCGGAAAACAACACGCTACCGAAGAGAACGAATAGCTGATTGTTAATCTGAAATTTTTGACTGTTTACGCTATAACAAAAAATAGATTTTATTTTATGGCATAAGGCATAAGGCGTTTTGCATTATTTTTTTTATTGCTAAGCCTGTGCCTTGTGCCGTTTTTTTTCAGGCCTGTCTGCGCCTGCCTGTGCATTGCACTTAGACAGGTGCGAACACGCATATGCAGAAAAATTTGTGAAATCTGCGCAATCCGTGGATTAAAATATATGGCTATTCCCAGAATTATTATTGCAGCTTTGCGGGGAGGAGCTGGAAAAACCATAATATCTATTGGGATTATTGGCGCGTGGAGTAATCTTGGGAAAAAAGTGGCGCCTTTCAAAAAAGGTCCTGATTATATTGATGCTGGCTGGCTCGCGCTGGCGGCTGGCAGACCCTGCTATAATCTGGACACCTTCATGATAAAAGAAGAGCAAGTCCTTAATTCGTTCCTTTCACATTCCATAAACAGAGATATTGCGATTATAGAAGGCAACCGCGGGCTTTATGACGGCCTGAATGTTGAAGGAAGCACCAGCACCGCAGAGCTTGCGAAGCTGCTTAAAGCCCCTGTTGTTTTGTGTATTGACTGCACAAAAACCACAAGAACTATGGCTGCGGTTGTTTCCGGCTGCATGCAGTTTGATCCGGATGTTAAGATAAGCGGAGTTATATTAAACCGTATCGCCGGGTCAAGACATGAAAATATAATTAGCAAAAGCATAGAACACTACTGCGGCGTGCCTGTATTAGGGGCTGTGCCGAAACTGGGCAAGCAGAATTTTCCGGAACGCCATATGGGTCTCGTGCCGATGCCTGAGCACGGGTGGGCAAAAGATTCCATTGCCGCTGCTTCTCAAACAGCATCGCAGTATCTTAACCTGACCGAAATAGAGAAAATCGCAAATCAAGCCGCCACATCAACCAGCAACCAGTCCGCCAAAGGGCTCTGGCGGACAACCAGCAACCAGCAACACCCCCCTAAATCCCCCCTTGAGGGGGGACTAAGGGGGGTGTTGTTAACCAGCAACGAGCAACCAGCAACCAGCAACCAGCAACCAGCAACGAGAATAGGCATAGTAAGGGATTCAGCATTCCAGTTCTACTATCCGGAAAATATTGAGGCTCTTATTTCATTAGGCGCCGAGACTGTGTTTATCAGTCCTTTTTACGACAGCACGATTCCATCTGTAGATGCCGTGTATATTGGAGGCGGATTCCCTGAAACCCACGCAAAAGAGCTATCTGAAAAAGTTGCATTCAAACGTCAATTAAAATCATTGGCTGAAGATGGACTTCCCATATATGCTGAATGCGGTGGTTTGATGTATCTTGGGAAAGAGCTTGTTCTTGACGGAAAATCATATCCAATGGCGAATGTTTTACCTGTTATTTTCGGATTTTCAAAAAAGCCTCAGGGCCATGGATATACAATTATAAAAGTCGAAAGAGAAAACCCATATTTTAAAGTCGGCGCTGCAATCAAAGGACACGAATTTCATTATTCACGGGTTTTAAAATGGATGGGAACCGACAACTACCTGGCTTTTTCCATGAAAAGGGGAGCGGGTTTTATTAATAAAAAAGACGGTGTTTGTTATAAAAATGTGCTGGCAACATATACCCACATTCATGCTCTTGGCACACCTTTCTGGGCCGATGCCTTGGTTCAAAACGCTATTTCCTATAGAAACAAATCAAAAAAGGGGTTCTAAAATTTTGGTGGAGGCGGCGGGAGTCGAACCCGCGTCCGGTAATATTCCACAAAGGTATCTACATATTTAGCCTGAGCTTTAGCTTTCGCCTTTTCAAGTCCCCCTCAGGCAGGCTACTTGATTAAAGGCTATCCTGTAAAATTTCGCCAATCCTTTAACAGGCAATCCGGACGGCTATCCCGCTAATCGGCGCCCTTGCCGGATGCGCAGGAATAATCCGGCAGGACGTTAGCCGTCTAAGCGGCTAAAGCGTAGTTATAATCATCTGCGATTATTTTAAGTCCCTATCATTTTTACGAGCTGACAGGAGCTCGATATGCAACCTTAGCTTCCTTATCCCCGTCGAAACCGTTTCGCCCCCATGAGACCTTTGCAAAATGCCCCCTTTTGCCCAACTTCAGCGTCAGGCTCAAATTTTAATCCTCAAAATACTCAATGTATTCCTGAGGTTAAATTTCTCGCCTTTCTTGAACTTGAACAAAATCGAGCAGTTTTCAAAGGTCTCCCCATAAAAAACGAAAAGGATGAAAAAAAACAAGCATATTAAAAAGCCATATATTATATACATTAAACCATCATGTCCAATTTGTCAAACTTTTCACTGAAACAACTTTTGATGGTCTCGTAAAAAGTCTTGAAATCGTCATGCCGGACTTGATAAGCCTGC
>JASEIZ010000152.1 GCA_030017395.1 Desulfobacterales bacterium
AAGGGAAGGCGGTCGAACTGTCGGCGCCGGAGTGGTAAGTGAAATCATTGAATAACGGCGAAGGAGTCTTATCGTGAGAACAATCATTACCCTTGCATGCTCTGAATGCAAAAGAAGAAATTATACAACAACAAAAAATAAACGTACAACACCGGACAAGCTGGAATTTAGCAAGTATTGTAAATTTTGCAGAAAACATACTTTGCATAAAGAGACCAAATAAAATAATAAAATAATGATGATGCAGGCCAGTAGCTCTAACGGTAGAGCGTCGGACTCCAAATCCGAGTGTTGGGGGTTCGAATCCCTCCTGGCCTGCCAAATCATTTTGCAAAAGTTTTGTTTAAGGTCTGATAAGTTGATTTAGGTGCATAATGGGACGGTTACAAAGGAAAAAGCCGGCAAGCCATAAGAAAGACAAGAAAAAAGATGTTGATGTAACGACATCATCACAGCTTGAAGGCAATCTTGCCATGAAGAAAGCTGCGTTGGTTGTCAGCCCTTCAATGTCCGTAAAAAGAAAGCAAACTTTATCAGAGAAAAAACCGGCAAGCTGGACCAAGCAGGATAATAATTATCTGAATAAGGGATTACAGTTTCTCAGAGAAGTTAAGGTTGAGCTTAAGAAGGTGGCATGGCCTACACGAAAGCAGACACTTAGTTCAACCCTTGTTGTGACAATACTTGTCATAATAATAGCGCTTTTTCTCGGGGTGGTTGATATTGGCTTGTCTGCTCTTGTCCGTGTGTTTATTCAATAATATGAGGAGAAGAAAAGAGTGGCTCTAAAATGGTATATAGTCCACGTTTATTCCGGTTTTGAAAATAAAGTTAAAGCAGCCCTGGAAGAGCGAGCGGCTTCTTCCCCTCATGCTGAAAAATTCGGAGAAATTATTGTGCCGACCGAAAAAATAGTTGAATTGATTAAAGGGAAAAGAAAAGAGTCGTCGCGCAAGTTCTATCCCGGATATATTTTGGTTAAAATGGAGCTTAATGATGAAACATGGCACATAGTGAATGATACAGCAAAGGTTACCGGATTTTTAGGCGGGAGAAAAAAACCAAGCTCCATTTCCGAGGAAGATGTCGAGCAGATTTTAAGCCGCATGGAGAGCGGCAAATTCAAGCCAAAGCCGAAATTCTTTTTTGAGTCTGGAGACGAAATTCGGGTCATAGACGGCCCTTTTACTAATTTTAATGGAATAGTAGAAGAAGTTAATCCTGAAAAGGGGAAGATAAGAGTTCTGATAAGTATATTCGGTCGTTCAACTCCTGTAGAATTGGAATTTGTACAAGTTGCAAAGCTATAAAAAGGCCTGTAAATAGTCGAATGGTCAACCATTCCCCCTATACGACCAATTTCCTACTCGACAACTCGACCAATTGTGAGCGAAGCGAACTAAGTTAATATTAGGAGTAAAAAGAAAATGGCAAAAAAGATTATTGCGCAAATAAAACTTCAGGTTAAAGCCGGTCAGGCAAATCCATCTCCTCCAATCGGTCCTGCCTTGGGGCAGCATGGAGTAAATATAATGGATTTTTGTAAAGCTTTTAATGCCAGAACGGCTAATGAAGAAGGGATGATTATACCTGTTGTTATAACTGTTTATAAGGACAGAACATTTACATTTGTTACCAAGACACCGCCGGCCGCCGTTCTTTTAAAACAGGCGGCAAAGATAGCCAAGGGTGCAGGTGACCCAAAGCGTGATAGAGTTGGTAAGGTTAGCCGGCAGCAGGTCGAAGAGATAGCCAGACAAAAGATGATGGATTTGAACGCTTGTGATTTAGATGCTGCGTGTAAAATAATTGCCGGTACGGCCAGAAGTATGGGTATTGATGTTGTCTGATCTGATATAAGGAGTGTGTGAAAGAAGATGCCAAAGAGAGGAAAAAAATATTTAAAATCCAAGGGAAAGGTTGTTGACGAAACAAGGCATCATTTTGCCGAGGCTGTTAAGAAGGCAATAGATTTATCATATGCTAAATTTGATGAAACTATTGATGTTGCAATTCGTTTAGGGGTTGATCCCAGGCATGCCGACCAGATGGTTCGAGGAACGGTTGTTTTGCCTAATGGTCTTGGCAAGGAGATAAGAGTTCTGGTATTTGCTAAAGGTGAGAAGGAGAAAGAGGCTCTTGATGCTCGTGCGGATTTTGTCGGGAGTGACGATCTTATTGAAAAAATTAAAGGCGGATGGTTCGGCTTTGATAAGGCTGTCGCTACTCCGGATATGATGGGCTCTGTTGGAAAGATAGGAAAACTTCTTGGGCCAAGAGGGCTCATGCCAAATGCAAAGACAGGAACGGTTACTTTTGATGTTTCCAGGGCGGTTGTTGAGCTCAAGGCTGGCAAGATAGATTTTAGGGTTGAAAAAGCAGGAATAGTCCATGCTCCTATGGGCAAGGTTTCTTTTGGGGTGGAAAAGATCATTCAGAACTTAGGCGCCTTGTTAGAGACTATCATGCGTCTCAAACCGCCTTCCAGCAAGGGAACCTACCTGAAAAGTATAGTAATGTCGACGACCATGGGGCCTGGAATAAAGGTAGATACAGCCAGTATTAAGGACTTAACCAAATAATATTAAAAAAAGACAGAGTGAAGAATAAAAAAAACAAAACAATGTTTTTGGCTCATTATTTTTCGCCTTTCATTTTTAATAAAGCAATGAAGCTTTGTAATGTTTCCGTTCAGCGGAGCAACTAATAGAATTAATTTGTAATATACATAATACTACTGTCAAAGACCGTAGGCGCATTTTTTTATGTTTAATCGGTATTGCCGGCCTACCGAGGCAGATTTATGATTTGAATGTCTCCTTCGGTTTTTTTACAGCTTAGAGAGGAGGTGTGGTAATTTTTGAAAAGAGATGAAAAAAAGAAAATTGTAGAAGATATTCGCAAAAGGTTTTCAGAGTCAAAGATAGTAATTCTTACAGACTATAAAGGCCTTGATGTGGAAAACATTAATGAGTTGCGCAGAAAACTTAAAAACTCGGAAGTTGAATATAAGGTGGCCAAAAACACTCTTCTTATGATAGCTTCTGAAGGGACAGACGCTGAGTTGATAAAAGATAGTTTTAAAGGTCCGAGCGCTGTAGCCTTAAGTTACACTGATCCTGTGGTTCCGGCCAAAATATTGATTGAGTTTGCAGCCTCCCACGAAGCGCTTGAAATCAAAGTCGGCGTAATGGGCGGCAAAATGCTTGATCTTACTGCGATTAGGAATCTGTCAGCTCTTCCTTCGAGGGAGGTGCTTTTAGGTCAAGTACTCTCGGTTATGAACGGTGTCCCTACTGCACTTGTAAGAGCATTAAACGATATTACGGTTAGGCTGTTAAATGTTTTGCAGGCAATAAAGGAGCAAAAAGAAGCAGCCTGATATTAACCAAGATATAGGTGGCAACTTTGGTTAACTTAAAAAATAAAACCTGATGAACTCAACTTTTTATGAATTCATCAATTTTGGAGGAAAAATAAAATGGCGGATATTACCAAAGAGGATGTTATTGAGTTTGTAGCAAATATGTCGGTACTTGAGCTTTCCGAACTCGTTAAGGAGATGGAAAAGAAGTTTGGCGTTTCTGCGGCAGCGCCTGTTGCGATGATGGCGCCGGGTGCCGTTGATACGGGTGCAGGTGCCAAAGAGGAAGAAAAGACGGAGCTTGATGTTATTCTAACCGGTTTTGGTGACAAGAAAATTCAGGTGATCAAGGAAGTCAGGGCCATTACCGGTCTTGGGCTTAAAGATGCCAAAACTCTGGTTGACGGAGTTCCTGCGCCGGTTAAGGAAGGCATTGCCAAGGATGAGGCGGAAAAAATAAAGGCCCAGCTTGAAGAAGCCGGAGCCCAGGTTGAATTAAAATAACTAACCGATAGATAAACAAATTGATAATTAGTGCCCCAAGAGTTTAACCTAAATATTTGGAGATACTATGTCGGAAAGTTTTTTGGCGAGTAAGCGAATAAGGAAAGACTTCAGCAAGATACGGAAGATCGTTGAGATTCCAAATCTTATAAGTATGCAAACGGAATCGTTTAAACGTTTTATGCAAATGGACGTTCCTCCTGAAAAGCGTAAAGATATCGGATTACAGTCCGTATTTAAGTCTGTTTTTCCGATAAA
Organism: Desulfobacterales bacterium; assembly: GCA_030017395.1. GTDB lineage: Bacteria > Desulfobacterota > Desulfobacteria > Desulfobacterales > ETH-SRB1 > Desulfaltia. Next base: position 4,127 of record JASEIZ010000152.1, read on the forward strand.
AGACTTTACAGGAAGTGCTTCTCTTGAGTTTGTGTCTTACAGGCTGTGCGACATTAAGCATAGTATTGAAGAATGTGTCCATAGAGGGATGAGTTATGAAATGCCAATACGTATTACCGTAAGGCTTGTGGTGTATGATGTTGATAAGGAAGCTCAAATTTCCAATATCCGGGACATAAAGGAACAGGAAATATACTTCGGCACCATTCCCTTGATGACGGAAAGGGGCACATTTATCGTTAATGGAACCGAGCGGATTGTAGTAAGCCAGCTTCACCGATCATCCGGTGTTTTTTTCGATCATGATAAAGGCAAGACACATGCTAGTGGTAAAATAATATATACTTCCAGAATCATTCCTGTACGTGGTTCATGGATCGATATGGAAATAGACCATAAAGGTATAGTTTATGTCAGGATTGACAGACGGCGTAAATTTCCTATTACAATGCTTTTCAAGGCCTTTGGCTATTCTTCTGAAGATATTCTTGCTTATTTCTATAAAACTGAAAAAATTATTTTACACGGAAAGAGTTATTTTAAGCAATTCAAGAGCGCAAGTAGATTTGTTCATGATAGCCTTAAGGGTCAGCATGCCTCCAAGGATATCAAATGCCCTAAAACCGGAGAGATTGTTGTAAAAAAAGGCCGAATAATTACACAGCGTTTAATTAAAAGGATGGAATCGTTAAACATAGAAAGTATTCCGATAGATGTTGAATATATTTTGGGTAGAATATTTGTATCGACGATACATGATCCAAACACCGGAAGTCCTATCGTCAAATGCAATGAAACTGTTGATGACGACGCCTTGAAAAAGCTGAAAAATGCCGGTATAAATCAATTTGACTTGCTCTCTATTGATGGTGTGCGCAATAGTGATTCCATATGCAGGACACTTTCATTGGATATGGTTGAAAAAAGAGAGGAGGCGCTGGTTGAAATATACAGAAGGCTTAGACCCGGGAATCCCCCTGTTCCTGAGGTGGCACAGGACTTTCTTGATAATCTGTTTTTTAAGGCAACTTATTATGATCTTTCAGGTGTAGGTCGCTTGAAGATTAATCTACGCCTCGGCATTAATACTTCTATTGATTTAAGGATATTAAGAAAAGAGGATATACTTCTTACGGCAAAAACTCTTATAGATCTCAGGGACACCAAAGGTGCTGTTGATGATATTGATCACCTTGGAAATAGACATCTAAAAAGGGTGGGAGAGCTTCTGAATGATCAGGTTAAGATTGCCCTTGGAAGAGTTAATT
>JASEIZ010000153.1 GCA_030017395.1 Desulfobacterales bacterium
CAATAATAACCGAAGTACTTTTTAAAAATCTGACTGATGAGGAAATCGAGTGGTATATTAACACAAAAGAACCTTTTGACAAGGCAGGAGCATATGCCATTCAGGGTCTGGGCACCTTTCTGGTAAAAAGCATAAACGGGTCTTATACAAATGTCGTGGGACTGCCTGTCTGTGAAGTCATTGAGTTTCTGATAAAGCAAGGGGTGGTTGGAAGGCAAAATAAAGATAAACTCTGCGCTCTCTGCGCCTTGAGCGAAGCGAGCGGTGAACTATTACCAATATAAAGAATGTACGTTTAAGTTGGGAAAGTTTGAAAAAAAGATTTGAAAATATAATGGATAGGATCAAAACTGCCGCTCTTTCATGTGGAAGAAAGCCTGAAAGCGTCAGGCTTGTGGCTGTAAGCAAAACCATGCCTGCCGACAAAGTGAAGGAGGCAATTGACGCTGGAGTTACAACTCTTGGCGAAAATTATATTCAGGAGGCCAGGGAAAAGTTCAATGCTTTGTCGTCTTACAATGTATCATGGCATTTTATCGGCCACCTGCAAACCAATAAGGCAAAGTATGCGGTAAGACTCTTTGATCTTATTCATACTGTAGATTCGCTTAAACTGGCGCTTGAATTAAATAAACAATCAAAAAAAATAAATAAAATACAGCAAATCCTGATACAGATAAACATCGGCAGAGAATCTTCAAAATCAGGAATATATAAACATGATGCGCTGAAGCTGATAAAAGAGATAAGCGGTCTTGAAAATCTGGCTGTTAAAGGGCTTATGACAATGCCCCCGTTTTTTGATAACCCTGAAAAGGTTCGCCCATATTTTTCAGCTCTTCGCAACCTGCGCAATCACATAAAGGAACAGGCAATAAAAAATATATCAATGGAAGAGCTGTCCATGGGTATGACAGGTGATTTTGAAACTGCCATAGAAGAGGGAGCAACCCTTGTCAGGATAGGAATCGCAATTTTTGGAAAAAGAAAATGAAAATTTTGCTTCATATATGCTGCGCGCCATGTTCAATATATCCTGTTAAGATTCTTCGCGAGAAGAATATGGATGTCATGGGTTTTTTTTACAAACACAACATACATCCTTATCAGGAATGCGTAAAAAGGCAAAAGACCCTACAGTCTTATGCTGAGTCAATTTATCTTCGCGTTGTTTATCAGGAAGACTACGATCTTGAAGGCTTTATTCAAAATGTCGTATTCAGGGAATCAGAGCGCTGCTTCTACTGCTATCATGACCGCTTAATGTGCGCCGCCATTGTAGCTAAACGCGGCAGTTTTGATTATTTTACTTCCACCCTTTTATACAGCAAATTCCAGAAGCATGACATGATAAAATCAATAGGAGAATCGATCGGCAAAAAAATAGGGATTCCGTTTTATTACAAAGATTTTCGCATTGGATGGAAATACGGAGTCGATAAGTCAAAACAGCTTGGCATGTACCGGCAGCAATACTGCGGCTGTGTTTACAGTGAAAAAGAAAGATACTACTCTAAAGGATTGATGATTGTTGATTTATGATTGTCGATTGAAAAGATAGACCCGCCTGCCTCGCCTGAGCAAGCCAACAAAAGGACGAAGAGCATTGAGTACAGCTCGCAATAGCGGGCAGGGCAAAGCGATTCCATCAATAATCAATCATAAATCAGCAATCCAAAGAGGTCAGAAAACCAGTAACGAGTAACCAGTAACGCTGAAAGCTCAAAGCTGAAAGGTCAAAGCAACGAGCAACCAGCAACCAGTAACCCTGAGCCTTGAACCCTGAACCCTGAACCTTAAACCATTGAACCTCTGAACCTAAGCGCTACTATGTTTTCTAATTTCATATATCTCATCATTGTGCTTCTCATATATACCACTTACCCGCCTTCTGAAGAGCCTAACTTTACGCTACTCGAAACTTTAGCTCTGTTCCTCAGCATAATTATCGCTTTTATATTTTTTACCAGCCTACAATTTCGCGCTTTTGAAAAACAGATCGCAAAACAAAGCCATTACCATCTTGATCATCAATTCAATTCAATCCTAAGCAAGTTGTCTATAACGGCAATCGCTATTTTTATCCTAAATATTTACGGACTTAGTCTGCCATCATTTTTAATAAATATATCTGTTTTTACAACCATCCCTACTTTGCAGGCGTTGCTTTTTATCGGACTTTTTTTATCTTATATCGCAATTGTATGGGGCTTTGCTTATAGTTCTTATCAAAAGCTCAACATGAACGGCATGTCCAGGCAGGCATACATTTTTTCCAACATTTCGTTCTCAATACCTGTGCTAATCCCGTGGTTTCTGCTATCCGGAATCGCCGATATTATTAATGCGCTTCCTTTTGAATTACCGAAATATATTCTTTCCACAACTGAAGGGGAAATAATATATTTTATGGTTTTTCTCTTTGGTGTTTCGATTCTCGGACCGACAATGATCCGGAAATTCTGGAAATGTCAACCGCTTGAACCTGGGCATCATAGAAGTCGCATCGAAAACCTGTGCCAAAAAGCAGGGGTTGAATATGCAGAAATTCTGTCCTGGCCCATATTGGGTGGCAAGATGATCACTGCAGGAGTTATGGGACTGATTAAGAAATTCCGCTATGTTCTTGTTACAAAAGCCCTGCTACGGTTTCTTGAACCTGAAGAAATTGATGCTGTAGTCGCCCATGAAATCGGACATATAAAGAAAAAACACCTTTGGTTTTATCTGCTTTTTTTTGTTGGTTATCTTGTATTTTCATATGCCTGCTTCGACCTGATCATCTATTTGATTATTTATGCTGATCCATTATTCAGCATTATAAACATAGCCGGTTCTGATCGAACCACAGTATATTCAATAACATTGACTCTTGTCACAATCACAATCTTCCTTGTCTATTTCCGTTTTATTTTTGGATTCTTTATGCGCAACTTCGAGCGTCAGGCGGATATTCACGTTTATATGCTCTTCAAAAGTTCAAAACCGCTTATTTCAAGCCTTGAAAAAATAGCACTTACAAGCGGACAACCACCGGATAAGCCGAACTGGCACCATTTCAGCATTAAAGAACGAATAGAATACCTTAAAAGATGTGAAACAGACAAAAGATGGATAATCTTCCATAACCAAAAGATAAGAAAAAGTATAGCCGCCTATATGGCTGGAATGATTTTAATGGGAGGAATTGGATACAAGCTGAATTTCGGCGAAACCAAAGATAGATTAAACAAATACTTTTTTGAAAAAACAATTCTAAGACAGCTTGAAAAAACGCCCGACAACCCCGAACTATATGGCGCTTTGGGGGATCTGTTTTACAGCAGAAAAAAATATGCAAAGGCTATCGAAGCTTATGAACACTCATTAACCTTTTTACCTGATAATCCGAATGTGCTAAATAATCTCGCATGGCTTTTTGCCACATGTGATGATGAAAAATTCCGCGACCCAAAACGCGCCGTCATGTTGGCAAAAAAGGCATTACAGCTAAAAGAGGCTCCGCACATACTGGACACCCTCGCTGAAAGCCTCTATGTTAACAACCAGACAGAGGACGCAATTACTGCTGGAAAAAGAGCCCTGCAACTGGCAAAAACGAATCGTTCCTATTATAAAAAACAGCTGGAAAAGTTTGTTAAAGCAGCGCCCCTCATTATCCCATGAACGATCTTCTGACAATAGTATCTTTTTGCCAGCGCTTATCATCCCGATGAGGATATTCGATATTGAAATGAAGACCTCTGCTTTCCTTCCTGTGCATGGCGCACCTGATAATCAGTTCAGCTACTGTAGCAATATTTCGCAGTTCGATAAGATCTGAAGAAATCTTAAAGCCTTTGTAATATTCCTGTATCTCGTTTTGTATATTTTCAATGCGTCGCTTTGCCCTGTCCAGCCGTTTGTTTGATCTGACTATTCCAACATAATTCCACATAAATCTGCGTATTTCGTCCCAGTTATGTGAAACCATAATAGCCTCATCGCTGTCGGTTGTGCCGGTCTCATCCCATAGAGGAGGAACAGGCATTGATCCAAAATTCAGAGGAGCTTTAATGCCATCTGCGGCTTGCTTTGAAGCTGTATGGGCATATACAAGGGCCTCGATTAAAGAATTACTTGCAAGCCTGTTGGCTCCGTGCAACCCTGTGCACGCAGTCTCTCCTATCGCATATAACCCGCGTATATCGGTTCTACCGAACATATCAGTCACAATTCCACCGCACATATAATGAGCGGCAGGGACCACGGGAATAGGCTCTTTTGTCATATCTATGCCGAATGTAAGGCATTTTTTATATAAATTAGGAAACCGGTCCTTCACGAATTCAGGGTTCTTGTGAGATATGTCGAGAAAGACAAAATCATCCCCGCTTTTTTTCAGCTCCAAGTCAATGGCGCGGGCAACCACATCCCTGCAAGCCAGATCTTTTTGCGGATCATATCGTTCCATAAATCGGTTTCCGGCAGAATCAATCAGAATCCCTCCTTCACCTCTTACGGCTTCTGATATCAGGAAATTCTTAGCTTCAGGATGATACAGGCAGGTTGGATGAAACTGAACAAATTCCAGGTTCGCCACAGTAGCGCCCGCCCTATAACCCATTGCTATTCCATCGCCCGTGGCAACATCAGGATTGCTTGTGTAAAGATACACCTTGCCAGCGCCTCCGGTGGCAAGAAGTGTAGTAGGGGCGCAGAAGGTTTTTACAATGTTGGTTTGCGTGTCAAGAATATATGCGCCTAAGCAGTAATCTTCATGGGTTGTAGTTACAAGCCCCCTTTTCATGCGGGTAGAACAGGTTATAAGATCGACTGCAATATGATTCTCATATAGTGTAATTTGTTTATGGTTCTTAACATGTTTAACAAGAACAGTCGAAATTTCCTGGCCTGTCATGTCCTTGGCATGAACAATGCGTTTTTGCGAATGTCCGCCTTCCTGTCCCAAATCAAGCTCAGGATCTTTGTTTTGCGATCTATTTTTTATACGCTCTTTTTCACGGATATTGAAATGCACGCCAAAATCAATCAACTCACGAATTCTGTCCGGCCCGTTTTTTACAACCATCTCCACAACTTCTCTGTTGCAAAGACCGTCGCCGGAAACAAGAGTATCCTGGATATGCAAATCAAACGAGTCTAACTTGCCAAAAACAGAGGCAATTCCTCCCTGTGCAAGAGAGGTATTGCTGTCCATGACTCCCTTCTTTGTAACTATAGCGACTCTGCCGAATTCCGCCATCTTAATGGCAAAAGTCAAGCCGGCCACGCCGCTGCCTATTATTAAAAAGTCCGTTTTAATTTCCATAATATGATTTTCACCATTCAACCTTGACAAGCTCGTAAAAAGTCTCAAAATCGTCATGCCGGACTTGATCCGGCATC
>JASEIZ010000154.1 GCA_030017395.1 Desulfobacterales bacterium
ACATATGCCGTGGTTGAAAGACGGATAATAACCGGAGTACTGAAAAACATCAGAAAACCCAGAAGCCCCCAGTTTTTAGCCAACCTGTTTTTAAGATAGCAATAGACCAGCAGCCCGGTCCCGAGACCGAATGCAAAATGGATAAACTTTGGGATTATATCATTTTTGAAATATAGACAGATAAGATAAAGAAGATTGATATTCATCGGATAATAGGAATAATCCGCCCAGGGTATTTCATAAAATCCACCATGTTTTAGCCAGAGCTTTGGAACAGCCAGATGATGTATCAGAGCATCGCGGGATATGGGAGGAGTCAGATTAAGCAAAACTTCGGTAATCACAAACCCGAAGATCGTCATGTACAACAAGAACGTTACAGTTCTAATGTCCCAGTCTTTTTTGATCATTCTCTTCTGCTTTCCCATTCTTCTGCATAGAAAGAGCAATTTTCAGGTTGTTGCCGGTATGTGAAATTAATTATCTGAAAATCTATAGAATGATTCATAAATACATTTTATACTGTTTTTTTGAAAAAACTTTCTTCCCACAAATACACAAACTGTTCCTGATTCAAATCTCCCTCAAATCCGATTACCCTGTAGTCTTTGAGATGATATTTTGTTAAGAAATAATTGATCGCTGTTTTTGAAAATCGAGAAAAGTCATATTTCACTTCAACCGGAAGAATCGTGTTGTTTTGTCTGAGAATAAAGTCAATTTCCTTTTTATCCTTGGTTCTCCAGTAAAATATCCGGTCTTTTCCACAGCGTTTCACCAGTTCTGAAAACACTGCTGTCTCAAATACATTGCCAATTATAGCCCCGGGAATTGTCTTTAGCTGAAGCATTTGCAAAAGACCGGTGTCGTAAAAATAGATTTTAGGTGTTTTGAAAAGTTCCGATCTCAGATTGCTGTGATATGGTTTAACAAGTTTTATGATGTAGGTATTTTCCAGAATAAACAGATAATATTCAATTGTCTTTTTTGCCAATCTGCACGTGTTGGATAATTCTGTAATATTTAACAAATTCCCACTTTGTGATGACAGGACTTCAATTAACTTGTTGAACTTGTCGATTTCCTTTATGTTTCCGATATCCCTTATATCTTTTTTTATGTATGTATCAATTATCTGCTGTAAAAATCTTTCCTTTTTTTCTTTTGCCTGGGTTAGAACGATTTTCGGGTATGCTCCGAAAAGCACATACTCTTTTAATAAAACTTTCAATTCATCTATTTTCTTGTCCGTAAAGCTCACGCCTCTAACAAATTTATACCCCTTAAATTCAAGAAATTCCTCAAAAGAAAGCGGAAATATTTCAAATGTAACCATTCTGCCGACCAGTGAGTCTTTAAATTTTTTTTTAATGCCAAAGCTTGAAGAGCCGGAAACGATCAGCTTGATGGTCTTATGATGGTCATGGATTAATTTAAGAAAAGAAGAAGGGTTTTCCAAGTATTGAATTTCATCAATGAGCACGTAAATTCTCTTATCTGTATTAAATCCCTCTTCCTTTAGATGACGGATAAAAGCATCGACGCCTGCATCTAAGATATTTAAATACCTTGAATCTTCCAAATCCAAATAATATGAAATCTTATTTTTTTTCTTCAGATATTCCTCTAAATAAAAAAGGATATATGTTTTCCCAACCTGGCGCGCTCCATTAATTACAAGTATAACATCTTCTTGTAAATATTGGATGATTTTATCAAAAACCTTTCTTTTATATATTCTGTTTCCCATTACATTCTCAACCTTTCTTAAATCCGACATTACTTTAAGTTAAACCTGAATCAAAGTCAAGTTTAATTTAAGTATAGATTGGGAAATATTCCGGTTTCAAAGCAAGGCCGCCGCTTGCATGATGAAGGGTAACTACTCAGCCACCAAGCCACTAAGATTAAAGAGTCATAGACCACCGGTAAAACCGGTGGCTTGAAATATGTGAACCGCTCAAAGCGGATTAAAATATGCGCCACCTGAAGGTGGCAGGCAATCTACTTATCAAAAAGATTGAGCTGATCGATTCTGCGATCTTCTTTTTCCTGCTCTTTAATATACTTGCGTATCGCCTCTTCATCTCTGCCAACTGTGGATACGTGATAACCACGCGCCCAAAAATGCTGGCCTGTAAAATTCTTCTTACGCCCAACAAAATTTCTTGCTATTTGAATAGCACTTTTACCTTTGATAAAACCTATGATTTGAGCAACTGCATATTTCGGTGGAATTGACATCATCACATGAACATGATCAGCTATAAGATGACCTTCCATTACTTTGCACTCTTTTTGCCTTGCCAGTTCCCCGAAAATCTCACCCAAATATGTCCTGAGTTCTTTATAAATTTTTTTCTTTCTATATTTCGGTATCCACGTTATATGATATATGCATTCCCATTTAGAGTGACTTAAACTTTGAACATTTCCCATTGAAAACCTCCTCATCGCTTTACACCTTAAGCGGTTCTCACTTGAGCAGGTTTTCTTAAATTCCCGGAAATGTCAAACTTTGGGAGTCCCCCGGCAAAGCCGGGGGTTTACCCGGGATTAATTAGGGTATCCACCTGCCTTTGATATTCTAAGCCTCTTTTGAAAAGTTCATGGCAGAAACAAACTTCATAAACTCTTTCAAGTAAACCCGGTCCTAATATCTTATGTACGGTATATGCTGCATCTACCATTTTTTTAGCAATAGATTCTTCTCTTTTTGATAGTGTTTTAAAATTCATACCTTTTTTTTGCCTTTGTGCCTGGTGGCTGAACTGTTACTCCTTTTTTAATGTTACCAGATCAAAGCTAAAATTCCTATAACCCAGCAGTATGGCGCAAAAATTTGAATACGCCCATGTTTAACTATCTTAACCAGCAATTTCAGCGCCCAGTATCCAACAACGCATGAAGTAAATGCACCAAAGAATGTAATCTTTAATGGAAGAATATTATTGGCCGATAAATTATTCAGGCTAAGAGCTGAGGCGCCCAGGATGGCCGGTATTGACAGGAGAAAGGAATACCTGGCGGCTGTTTCACGGTTTAATCCTAAAAAGAGTCCTGCGGCAATAGTTGAACCTGATCTTGAAATTCCAGGTATTATGGCCACGCCCTGTACAAGCCCTATAATTAAGGCATCTCTAATTGAAAAAGTGTTAATGCTTTTGCGATCTTTTTTAATAAATCGCGTACCCCATAAAAGCAGTCCGGTTATAATAAGCATAAATCCGACAACAACTACAGAGGAAAAAAGGGTGTCGGCAATCTTATGAAATAAAAAACCGATAATAGCGGTTGGAATGGATCCGACAACTATAAGTATCGCCAGTTTTGCATCCTCGTCCTTGTAAACACTGTGAAAAGAGCCCCTTTTCTTTAATGCCATAACAGTAAAATGCGCCAAAGAAATTATTATAGCCCGTATATCTTTCCAGAAAAATATTAATATGGCTGCGAGGGTTCCAACATGCACGCTGATATCAAAGAAAAGTTCAGGCTCTTTTAACCCGAAAAGATTCTGAAAAATTACCAGATGTCCGGAACTGCTGACCGGCAGGAACTCGGTCAGTCCCTGAATTATTCCCAAAAATATTGCCTGAAATGAATCCATTTTTTTTGTAACTATTCAGCCACCGATCTCACTGATCATCACTGATATCCCGACCCAACAGCAAAAGTTGTATTTAGGGGCGGTACTTGAATGGCTATATTATTATTGGGTTTTGTGAGTCTTTTTCCTAAAAGCTTCCAGCCTATCCACCTGAGTAGTTAATGCGCTTGATTTCTTTATATTTAAACCTATCTGCTTTTATCTGTGTAAATCTGTGGCTGAATAGTTATATTTTTTAACCTTTTAATACAGCCATTGGTTTTAACTTAGCGACCTTTTTCGAAATTCCGGCTCCATGAACCACCTCAACCACCTCTGAAATATCCTTGTATGCGTCAGGCATCTCTTCCGCAAGGGTGGATCTGCCGGTCCATCTGGCAAGTATCCCTTTGTTTTCAAGTTCACGCTGTATGGACCTGCCTTTGCATGCCTTTTTTGCGGCCTTTCTGCTCAAAACACGTCCGGCTCCATGACATGTCGAGCCAAAGGTCTCCTCCATGGCCTTTTGTGTTCCCACAAGAACATAAGAGGCTGTTCCCATGTCGCCAGGGATAATCACAGGCTGCCCCACAGAGCGATATGCATCACATAAGGCTTCACTGCCCGGAGGGAAAGACCTTGTAGCCCCTTTTCTGTGAACACATGTAAGCCGCTTTTCCCCGTCAATAATATGAACCTCTTTTTTTGCTATGTTGTGGCAAACGTCATATACTAAATTCATCGCAAGCGCATTCGGTCCGATGCCAAGTGATCTTGAGAACACCTCGCGCGCTCTGTGCATTAAAATCTGTCTGTTGGCCCAGGCATAATTTGCGGCGCATGCCATTGCATTGAAATAGCTAATACCTTCTTTTGATTGGATCATTGCGCAGGAAAGCTGCCTGTCAGGTATATCAAAGTCGAGTTTGTTAATATGTTTTGCCATTGCAGCAAGAAAATCATCACAGACCTGGTATCCTAATCCCCTTGAACCTGAATGGAGCATCAGCGTAACCTGGCCCTCAAAAAGCCCGAATATGCGGGCTGCGTTTTGATCGTAAACAGTTTCGACCACACCTATTTCGACAAAATGATTTCCCGAACCCAGAGTGCCCAACTGATTTTTTCCTCTTTCCATTGCTCTTTTGCTGATTGTATCAGTATCGGCATTAGGCATGCAACCATTGTCTTCCGTATGTTCTATGTCTGAATCAGTTCCAAAACCCTGGCTCACAGCCCATTTGGCGCCCTGTTTAAGAACCTTTATTTCTTCCGCCGCCGACAGCTTTATCGAGCCTGTAGAGCCCACACCGGATGGAATGTTTTGAAAAAGAGCATTAACAAGCTCCTCAAGCCTTGGCCTGACATCTTTTTCAACAAGGGATGTGCCTGCCAGGCGGACGCCGCAGTTTATATCATAGCCGACTCCTCCCGGGGATATGACGCCGGATTCCCAGTCAAAAGCGGCAACACCGCCTATAGGGAAGCCATAACCCCAATGCATGTCGGGCATGGCAAGCGATGCCTTAATAATTCCGGGAAGAGTTGCGACATTTGCAACCTGCTTTAAGGGTTCTTCCTGATCCTGATCTTTCAGCATGGAGGCGGTCGCATAAATGATGCCCGGCACGCGCATAGCTCCTGTTTTTGGCAGCTCCCACCTGTAATTATCTATTTTTTTTAATTCCATCTCCATAACCCCCTAACCCATCAAACATTACTCGATCAAGCTGGTTTTTTATTCACCGCAGAACCGCAGAGTACGCAAAGAAGTTTATTTTTTTAAATTGTCGT